>CALZAP010000037.1 GCA_945614335.1 uncultured Prevotella sp. | reverse complement strand
ATTCTGTTGCCGTAGTTGAAGTTATATCTCAGCCAGTGTTTTACCGGGTAGCCATAATAGGCCTCGTTGTCGCCCTTTCGCGTATAAGTTGGTATTGACACATATCCCAAAATATCGTGTTTCCCATATTTCCTTAATTTATTGAGTGTGATTTCCTTGTTTGTCGGTTTGTCGCCTATCACAATGAAGCACGAAAGAAGTTGACGGCGATGGTAGTCGAGAGATTCTATTGAAAGGAGTTCGTTCTTGGATTTCAGAGGTCCGTATCTGTCTATGTATTCAACGATGTCCATCACCTGCTGACTGTTGAGAAATGGAATAGTTTGTAGTATTTCCCGTTTTGTGTCGTTAATGTTTATTGGGTGTTCTGCCAGCTCTTCCAGTTGTTCATGCATTTCGTCCCATGAAATATCTTCGTCAGAGAAGCCAACCAAGGCATCAAACCATTTCTCCCAATCTACGTTTTGGCTTTCCTGTCCCTTGACTTGAGTAGTGAAGAGAAATAGAAGGAGAGGTGTAAGGAAGAAGTAAAGCAGTAATGAATTTTTCATAATAATAAAAATTCCCCGCAACCAGTTTAGGGTCACGGGGATAAGGTTTTAAAAAGCCTGTCTCTTAGAAAGGAAGTCCGTCGGTGTTTGACTCTTCTGCAGGTTCCTGTGTGGGAGGGAACGGAGCTGTAGCTGCAGGAGCGGCTGCGGGAGCTGCAACAGGAGCGGCTGCAACAGGTGCTGCGCCAGCCGCTGGAGCCACACCCACACCAGGTGCAGGCTGAATGTTGCGGTTTACAGCCCAAGCGCGAATGTCGTTGAACCATCGTCCCTGATACTCATGACAGTCGATGTCAAACGAAACAGTCATTTCCTCGCCGAGCTGAATATTCATTTGATTGATTTTGTCTTCGCCGAAAATTCTAAAGCAACATTTCTTCGGATAAGTCTCATGGGTCTCTATCACGTAGTCCTGAGATTTCCATGCGTTGCCTGTGCGCTGTGATACGCCACTTTGTGCCGGTAATACGGCAATGATTTTTCCTGTTATTTCCATATTGATTTTATTATATTATTTGTTGTATCGTCGTTTTAACCACGCAAAATTACAAAATAGTTTTAATTTATGCAACTTTTTGGGGATTATTTTTGCCATAATGGCTTTTTTTTGTATTTTTGTAGTCGATAAACGAAAAATATAATAATAAAACATATAAAAATTATGAGGTTTACACTTTCAAGCACTGCCCTAAGCAGCAAACTATTTGCCTTGGCAAAGGTAATAAGCAGCAAAAACTCGTTGCCAATACTTGCAGATTTCATGTTCCGTACTGAGGGGAACACTTTGTTCATTACTGCGTCAGACAGCGAGAACAGCATGACAACTACAATGGAGTTGTCGGATAGCGATGTCGACGACTCTTTCGCAATAGAGAATCACAATCTCCTTGAGGCGGTGAAAAGCTTCCCCGAGCAGCCACTTACTTTCGAAGTGGACAAGAATGATATGATTGTAAAAATCATTTATCAGAACGGACAATTCTCGTTGCCTATCGAGAGTGCGGATGTTTATCCCGCTGCCGCAAAGATTGCTGACAGTGCAGTAAGCGTAGAGCTGCCATCGGCTCTTCTCTCAGAAAACATCAGCCGCTGCTTGTGTGCAACTGCCCAGGACGAACTACGCCCCGTGATGAATGGTGTTTATTTCGACATCACTCCAGAGTATCTCACCATCGTGTCTACCGATGGACACAAGCTTGTGAGAAACAGGATGTACGACATAAAGAACGAAGTGGCTGCCTCGCTCATCCTTGCAAAGAAGCCTGCCACCATTCTTAAGAACATGCTCGCAAAGGACGACACTCTCGTTACCATCTCTTTCGACAGCCGCAATGCAGAGGTGGCATTCGGCGACACACGCCTCTTCTGCCGACTCATCGACGGAAGGTATCCTAACTACAATTCCGTCATTCCGCAAAACAACCAGAATGTGCTGCATGTTGACCGCGAGACATTGCTTGGCGCACTGAAACGCGTGCTGCCTTTTGCCAGCGATTCAAGCAATCTCGTCAGATTCCGCATTGACGGTCATGTGCTGCAACTCGACGCAGAGGACTTTGACTTCTCGAAGACTGCAACCGAAAAAATGGCATGCGAATATAACGGAATGCCTATGAGCATCGGCTTCAAGGGCAATGCTTTCATTGAGATACTCAACAGCTACGACTGTCAGGAGGTTGACATACAACTGGCTGACCCAAGCCGTGCCGGAATTGTTGTTCCTTCTCAACAAAAGGAAAACCAGGACGTGCTTATGCTTCTCATGCCGATGTTGCTTAATGAGTAAGAAGGAGATAAAATACATCATTATTCATCCAAGAAATGAAACTTAACATCCAGAAACCATTGGTCATCTTCGACCTCGAAACCACCGGTCTCGACTTCATCAAAGACCGCGTGATACAACTTTCATATATTAAGGTAATGCCCGACGGGGAAGAAAAGAGGGAAAACATAACAATAAACCCGCTAATTCCCATTCCGCCGTTTGTCACCGAACTGACAGGAATCTCCGATGCCGATGTGGCCGATAGCCCAACGTTCAAGGAAATAGCTCTACAGCTTGCCGAGGAATTCAAAGGCTGCGACTTGGCAGGATATAACTCCAACAACTTTGACATACCAATGCTTTGTGAGGAATTTCTCAGGGCGGGCATCGATTTCGACTTCAGCAAGTGCCGATTTATCGATGCCATGGCAATTTTCCGCAAGCAGGAGCGACGCAATCTCGCTGCTGCATACAAGTTCTATTGTGGACGAAAAATGGAGGAGGACTTTGAGGCTCACAGGGCTGACCAAGATACAGAGGCCACCTATCGCGTGCTTATGGGGCAGCTTGACAGATACAGTGAGGAAAACGAACCGGAACCGGAAAGAAGACTGGTGAACGATATGCAGTTCCTCGCCGAATTCTCAAAGCAGAACGACAATGTGGACTTTGCAGGAAGAATAATCTGGGCTGAGAAGAAAGACGCCAAGGGTAATGTGGTAAAAGACGAGAATGGCGAGCCCATAAAGGTGGAAACCTTCAATTTCGGAAAGTACAAGGGACAGGAAGTGGCCGTTGTATTAAGACACGACCCCGGCTATTTCAGCTGGATGCTTGCAAACGACTTCACCAACAACACCAAGCAGGTGCTTACAAGAATAAGGCTCCGCGAAAGTAAACTCTTATAACGATATGCTTAAAGGTAAAAAGATAGTTCTTGGCATAACAGGATCAATAGCTGCCTATAAAGCATGCTACATAATACGTGGACTGCAGAAGAAAGGCGCTGAGGTTCAGGTGGTCATCACGCCGGCTGGAAAGGAGTTCATCACTCCTATCACACTTTCGGCTCTTACCCACAAGCCTGTCATCAGCGAATTCTTCTCGCAGCGCGACGGCACATGGAACAGCCATGTCGACCTTGGATTGTGGGCCGACGCAATGCTTATTGCCCCTTGCACGGCATCCACCCTTGGAAAAATGGCTAACGGAGTTGCCAACAACATGCTTGTCACCACCTACCTTTCAATGAAAGCCCCCGTGTTCATAGCTCCTGCCATGGACCTCGACATGTATGCACATCCGTCTACAAAACGCAACATCGACATTCTTACGAATTATGGGTGCCGCTTTATAGAACCAGCCAGCGGATTCCTTGCCAGCGGACTCGAAGGCAAGGGCAGAATGCAGGAACCGGACGTGATAGTAGATGCCATCGACGATTTCTTTAATGCACCTTCCCAAGACATGCAGGGAAGTAAAATACTCATCACGGCAGGACCTACTTACGAGAAGATCGACCCCGTGAGGTTCGTTGGAAATTATTCGAGCGGAAAAATGGGATTCGCCATTGCAGAGGAATGTGCAAGACGAGGTGCGGAGGTGAAACTGGTGGCAGGACCTGTAAACATGACCGTTAAGCATCCAAACATTCATCGTGTCGACGTCGAAAGCTGTCAGCAAATGTATGAGGCTTGCATGGAAGAATTCCCCTATGTCGATGCCGCGATACTTTGTGCAGCAGTGGCAGACTTCAGACCGGAGACCGTGGCAGACTCAAAGATAAAACGTAAAGGCGATGACCTCGTGCTTCGTCTTGTGCCAAACAAGGACATTGCCGCTGCTTTAGGCAAAATAAAAAACAGCAGGCAGGTGATGGTGGGATTCGCCCTTGAGACAGACCATGAGGAAGAGAATGCCGTGGGAAAACTGAAAAAGAAAAACCTCGACTTCATCGTGCTTAACTCCCTGAAGAACAAGGGCACTTGTTTCAGAAGCGATGAGAACCAGATAAAGATAATTTCTCCGGACGGAGTGACTGAATTCGAACGGAAACCGAAGACCGCCGTGGCAGCAGACATTGTCGATTATCTCGCCCAAATCATAGAGCCTTCACTCCCGTTTTGAAAGATATTTATTGGAAATGAAACTGGCATATAACATATTGGCATTACTTTGCACGCTGTTTTTCTATTCACAGGAGAGCAGCGCACAAGAGCTATTGGCCAAGGTGGTAGTTAATAGCAGCAAGGTGGGAGCTACGGACAAAAGCGTGTTCGAAAACCTGCAGCAGACACTCGAACAGTTTGTGAACGACAGGCAGTGGACATCATTGCAGTACCAAAAGAACGAACGTATTGTCTGTAATTTCAATATCACGGTTGACAAATACGACAAGACGAACAATACCTTTGAGTGTACGGCAATGATTCAGGCCAATCGCCCTGTATACAACAGCCAGTACACTACAACCCTTTACAACAACAAGGATGCCAACTTCAATTTTGAGTTCGCACAGTTTGACCAGCTGAACTATAACGACGAGACTGTAGACAACCAGCTAACAGCCCTCTTCGCCTATTACGCCTATCTCATCATAGGCCTAGACCTCGACAGCTTTGCTCCAATGGGAGGAACCGACGTTCTCCAACTATGCTACAACTTGGTGAACAACGCCCAAAACCTCAACTTCTCAGGATGGAAGGCCTTTGACGACAGCCGTAACCGTTTTGCCATCATTAACGACTACATGGAAGAAGCCATGAAACCGTTCCGACAGCTTCAGTACGACTATTATCGAAAAGGACTCGACGAGATGGCAAACAATGCCGAACGAGGTCGCACCAATGTGACCGAAGCCCTTGAAAATGGCTTGAAGAAAGCCCACGAAAGCCGACCGCTCAGCCTTCTGCCACAGATATGGACAGACTATAAGAAAGACGAACTTGTGGGCATCTACAAGGGAAAGGGAACACAGAAGGAGAAGGAGCAAGTGTATGAACTTCTCATGGGCATCAACGCCTCGCAAGGTGACAGCTGGGATAAAGTAAGGCAGTGAGGACATTAGTTATTTTGAATTATGCTGAAACAATTATATATACGCAACTTTACGCTCATTGAACGACTGGACATGGCGTTCAATGGAGGCTTTTCCGTCATTACCGGAGAAACAGGAGCAGGAAAGAGCATCATACTTGGTGCCATTGGCCTGTTGAAAGGTCAACGTGCTGATTCAAAGCTCATAAAACGTGGTTCGGAAAAGTGTGTCATCGAGGCTCATTTCAATCTCTCTCGTTATGGCATGGAGCAATTCTTCGAAGATAACGACGTGGAGTATGATGCCGACGATTGTATTGTGAGACGCGAAATCACAGCTGCCGGCAAAAGCCGCGCTTTTGTCAACGATACCCCCGTGCCTCTGTCGGTGCTGAAGGAGTTGGGTGAGCAGCTCATCGATGTCCATAGCCAGCATCAGAACCTCTTGCTCGGAAAGCAGGACTTCCAAATGGAAATAGTAGACATCATTGCCGACGACAAGGTCTTGCTCGACAACTATCGCAAGGCATACGACGACTACCGTGAAAAACTGCGTCAACTTGACGACTTGCAGGAACGAATATCTTCAAATAAGGCCAACGCCGACTTCCTGCTCTTCCAGTATGAAGAACTCGACAGGGCTAATCTTGTGGAAGACGAACAGGAAACACTGGAGGTGCAGGCCAACCAAATGAGTCACTATGAGGACATTAAGACGGCTCTCTATCAGGCTGACAATGCCATGTCGGCGGAAGGCACAGGAGTGACTGAAAACCTGCGTACGGCCATCAATGCCTTACATTCCATTGAAGATGTAATGCCTGTGGCAGGTGAACTTGCAAGCAGAATGGATGCGGATTTTATCGACCTTAAGGATATTGCCGACGAACTCGAAGGACAACTCGACAAGGTTGACTTCGACCCTAAGGAACTCGACAGCATAAATGACAGGCTCGACAAGATTTATGGCTTGGAGAAGAAATACCACTGCGACACCGTGTCCCAACTCATAGAGATTCGCGACAACTTGAAGATGCAGCTCGATGGAATAGAAAATGGCGACTATGACCTCCAACAACTCAAGAACGAGGTTGACAAGGCGAAGACTCTTGCAAAGCAAAAAGCCGCCGACATCACCAAAGTGAGAAAAACAGCCGCAAAGAAGATTGAGGAGGAAATAAGACAACGTTTGGTTGCGTTAGGCATGCCAAACATCCAGTTTTCCATCAATCTCGAAGCGTCTGACTTATCGTATGACGGAGCCGACAAGGTGGCTTACATGTTCAGTGCCAACCGCAACATGCCTTTGCAGCCAGTGGCACAGGTGGCTTCAGGTGGTGAGATAGCAAGACTAATGCTGTCGCTGAAAGCCATGGTGAGCGGGGCGGTAAAACTACCTACCATTATTTTCGACGAGATAGACACTGGTGTGAGCGGGAAAATTGCGGAGAAAATGGCTGACATAATGTGTGAGATGGGAAACAACGAACGTCAAGTCATAAGCATCACCCACTTGCCGCAGATTGCCGCCAAGGGAGCTACACATTATAAAGTATATAAAGAGGATAGGGGAGACTCTACCGTAAGCACCATGAAACTGCTCAGTGGAGACGAACGTGTAAACGAAATAGCCCAAATGCTCAGTGGAAGCGACATAACAGAAGCTGCCGTAAGCAACGCAAGGGAACTGTTGAAAATGAAGAATGAAGAGTGAAGAGTGAAGAATGAAGAATGGCTGCGCGAACCGAGTGGAGAGCCGAGCTTGCTCGAGCTATCCCGAGGTGAAGCCAGCCATCGACGAAGTCAATGAAGAGTGAAAAATGAAAAAGTCAACGAAATGAAAAGAATAATATATTTTATTATTGCCGTCTTCGTATGCGGCATTGCAAAGGCTCAGCCAGAGAGCTGGGCCAAAAAGGCGCTTAAGTCGCTCTTTACCGTTAAGACTTTCGACGCCAATGGAGCGTTGATAGGAAGTGGCAACGGTTTCTTTATCAGCGACAATGGATTGGCATTGTGTAACTTCACGCCTTTCAATGGAGCTGCAAAGGCCATAGTAATCGATGCGTCGGGAAAGGAATATGAAGTAGACTATGTCGTTGGCGCAAATCGCGACTTCGACGTGATGAAACTTCATGTGAACACAAAGAAAAGCCTTCCGCTTGCCATTGCCGATGGTGTTACAACCGACACCAAACTATGGTTGCTGCCCTACGCACAGAAAAGCCCAAACACTTCAGAAGGTACAGTGGAAAAGGTTGAGAAAGTGTTGGTAGACTACAACTACTACACCATGGTTATGGAAGCACCGGAAAGTGCCGTTGGCTGCCCGGTAATCAATGCTGCCGGAAACGTGGTGGGCATGCTGCAGGCTGGAGCTTCTGGCGGTAAACAATATGCAGTGGATGTAAAGATGGCTGCCGACATGAAAGCCTCTGGCTTGAGTGCAAACGATCCTGCCCTAAGGCTTACCACGATAAAGAAATCATTGCCCGATGATGTGCAGGAGGCACTCGTGGCACTCTATCTCTGCTCTACATCCATCGACTCCCTGTCGATGAACACGCTTGTCGACGATTTCGTGGCAAAGTTTCCTAACTCGGTAGATGGATACGTCTATCGCGCCAACCGTGCGTTCAGTGGTCTTGACTTCTCGTCTGCCGACCGCGACATGCAGGCCGCAGTGGCTAATGGTGACAAAAAAGATGAGGCTCACTATAGCTATGCGAAAATGATACTCGACAAGATGGTATATATGGCGGACAAACCATTCGCCCCCTGGAACTACGACAAGGCTTGCTCGGAAATAGATGGTGCCATTGCCATACAACCACTTCCCGTTTATCGCCAGTTGAAGGCGCAAATAGTGTTTGCACAGGAAAAATATGCAGAGTCGGCAGACATTTATCAGTCGTTGGTGGATGACGGTGAGAAAACTGCTACCAACTATTTTGGACTTGCCCGCTGCAAGGAACTTCTGAAAGACACCACGGCTTGTTTGGCAATGCTCGACAGTGTGGTGGCTACCTTCAACCGTCCTTATCTGAAGGAAGCTGCTCCTTACATCCTTGCGAGAGCCCAGATGCTCATGAACTGTGGGAAATATCGTAAGGCAATCAACGACTTCAACGACTACGAACAGCTAATGGTGACACAGGTGAACGAAAACTTCTACTATTTACGTTCACAGGCCGAAGCCAAGGGACGATTGTTCAAACAGGCTCTTGACGACCTTGCCAAGGCTTTGCAAATCAATCCATCAAACACGCTCTTTCTTGCAGAGAAATGTTCGCTTGAGCTTCGCGTGGGACTTAACGACCAGGCAATAGCCTCTGCTAACGAGCTGATAACCCTCGACCCCTCTTTGAGCGACGGCCCGTTGTTCCTTGGCATCGCCCTGTGTGCAAAGGGACAGAAGGAAGAGGGCTTGAAGAATTTGAAAAAGGCGAAAGACATGGGTGATACACAAGCCCAGACCTTTATCGACAAATATTCAAAGTAGCGTATACGGAATCCAAAAATGCAAATTGCAAATTGATATTGCAATTTGCATTTTTTTTAGTACGCTCGGCATGAGCATTGTCTAACGGGTGCAAGTCCCGAAG
>CALZAP010000036.1 GCA_945614335.1 uncultured Prevotella sp. | reverse complement strand
GAACAACGAGGCTTGGGGTACCGTTGAGGGCGGCGGTGAATACGCTGAGGGTACTAAGGTGAACATCGTGGCGAAGCCTGCGTCGGGTTATAAGTTCACGCAGTGGAGTGACGGCGACACTAACGCAAGCCGTGAGTACACTACCAAGGCTGAGGCCGAAACCTTGACCGCTACGTTCGCGGCTAACGGTGGCGACGACGACCTCGGACAGTAGTTTAAGAGGGAAGAGGGTAGAAGGTAGAGAATACCGAGCAAGCCCAGAGTGCTTTGCGGCGTGAAGTGGCTCTAAACATTTCTCACTCCTCACTCCTCTCTCCTCACTCCTCCCTCCTCACTCCTCTCTCCTCCCTCCTCACTCCTCACTCCTCCCTCCTCACTCCTCTTTAACATTAACCATTTAAATCTTTAAAAATTATGAGTACAACGAATAAATCCAACACTTGGAAGCTGGTGCTCCAGCTGATTGTAGCGGCCTTGTCGGCCATCGCGACTACGCTCGGCGTGACTTCATGCATGGGAGCTAACGCATACCTTTAGACAAAAAAAAGCTGCGGCATGCAGCTAATAGACAGGAGCCACCATCAACGTGGCTCCTGTTTTTTTTTACGAGTGACAGTTGAATAATTACTCAACTTTTTTCGCAAAGCTCAAGGAACCCCTTTACCCTTCGGCCAGTGACCGTTGGTTCGGAAGTTTAATTCTTAATTTTCCCTGAACTCCAAAGCTTTAACAAATCAGGAACTTGAGTTGCTTATTGATGATGAGCGACCGGAAGGAGGAAACTGATTTCGGCGGATTCGCCATTCCTGTTAAGTGCCTCCATTCCGCAGGCGCGGCGGCCGGTGGCTTCGGAGTGCTCTCGCATTATCTGACGGCAAAGAAGGTAGGGGATGCTTTGCTCTGTGATGTCGGTGTAAACGAAGTCGAGGTCTACCGGGTAGACAAGGGCCGACAAACGGGCTGTGAAATGTACGTAGCCTGACTTTGAGGCTTTCACCTCCACTTGCTTGACGCCGCCCACTGACAGGCCGTCGACCACACGTAGAAGGCGGCGGATGAGATACTCGTTGCATACGACCACGGCTGTGGTGTCGCCAGACGCGTCGTAGCCACTCAGCAGTTGTTCCACCGGCATGCGGCGCATGGCAAACGACGTGGCGCTGATCTGGCTTACGGCCTGACTGCAGAGCATGGTATAAACATGCTTGTAATACTCCACGACCTCGAGCGTCTCGCCCATCTGCAGGTCGTTTTCCTGCCGCTCCATCATTTGTTTGATGCGACCGGGATAGTACATCGTCTCGTGCTTGAGCGTAGAGAGACAGTTGTCGAGTATGGAGTTGCAGACATAGAGATTGTTGCTCTCGTACTCGGCCTTGTTCAGGCGGTCGGAGGCTTGCTCTATGAGCTGTTCCTTGTCTTTTCTCACCTCCAAGGCTTCGGCCAGCGTGGTGCGTATGGTGTTTACCACTTCGGCCAGCTGCTGCGGCAGGTCGCTTTCCGCAAGCTTTTCTGCCTGTTTCAGCTTCGTTTCCAGTGGCGACGGCGAGTTGAGCTCGGCATAGAGGCTGGAAATGAGTTCTTCGCAATAGCGGAAGTAGAGACGGTGGCGATAGTAGAGCATGTAGTAGGCGGGAGGGATGACGAGCAACAGCATGACGAGAAATATCATTGCCACGGTTTTGTTGGCTTGCGAACTTCTCATCTTCGCGCAATAGTCGGCAAGGGTGTTGTCGGCCGAGAGCTGGTTGTAGAGCATGGTGAAGGCGGTGTTGTTGTAGCGGTAGAGCTGCCATTCGTGAAGTGCGAGGGCTGCCACGGCCGTCTCGTTTCGTATGTCGACTATCACGCTGAAGTCTATGTCGAGAGTGTCGGCGAGCCAGCGTGTCTCTGCCAGGTCGAGAGTGTTGTCGGAAGTCATCTTCAGAAGGTCCTTGCCGTCGGGACGAAGCTGCGCGTAGCGCTGGTTGAGATGGTGGAGACAGGAGTCGGCATAGTCTATGGTCTTCCGGTAGTGTCCGTCGATGTTGGAGTAGTAGGCGCTGTCGGCATAGTTGGCCGCAAGGCGTCCGTGGTCTGTCTCCTTGGCTGAAGAAGAGCCCTGGGTGGCATAGGCCATCAGTGCGGGCAGGGCGAGTGTTATCAGGGCAACGAGCGTTCTTGCCACCCCTTTCGGCAGGCGGAAGAAGAACCGCGCCCCCCTACCCTTTTCGCTCTCCACGCCTATGGTGGCACAAGCGAAGCGGCTGCTGGTCTTGCGGTATTTTTCTATTATGCCCTTGCAGTTCATAAGTCCGAAGCCATGTCCGTTGCTTATCTTGTGGTCGAAGATGGAGGCCTTCTCGTCGTCGGAGAGTCCGCATCCCGTGTCGCTCACCGACACTTCCACGCATCCGTCTTTCTCCTTTGCGTCCAGCTCCACCTTTCCTCCCTTTGGCGTGAACTTCCGTGCGTTGTCGGCCAAAGTGTTTATCATGAAAAGCGTGAGTATGCGGTCGGCTTTCAGCGTGGCCGACGTGGGGTTCACCACCAGTTCCACTCCCTTGGCGGCAAAGGTGTTTTTGTTTTTGGCTATAATGTCGAAGAGTTCCTGAAGACGGAAACTCACGGGCTTTAGCGACAGTTGTCCCTCGGTGAGTTTTATCCATCGGGTCAGTGTGTCGTTCGACTGGTTTATCTTGTCGATGAGTTCCATTACATATTCCTTCCTGAACTCCACTATGCAGTTTTCCTCCTTTCTGTCATGAAGCATCCTGACTTCGTTTATTATCCTGTCGATAAGCGGTAACAGGCTTATGGCCAATGATATGCGTGCTCTTTGTTCAATGTTGCGTTCAGAGTTTTTCTCGAGTGCTGAATTCACCATGGCCATCTTTTCCGTTATCTCTTCATACTGCTCGTCTATCTGCTTTGTCTTTTCCATGTTTCCCTTGCTCCATTCCTTCAGTGGTTCGAGCAGGCGTCTGTTTTCCTCGTTTCTGTTTCGCTTTTGGTACATACGGTTAAACCACCACAGCATGGTGATGAGCAAGAGGATGGCAGCCACAACGATGGCGAGCAACATGTTGAGCTGGTGTTCAGACTTTTTCAGCATTCCGGCTCTCGACTCGAGCATTCGGTCCTGTCGGGTGTCGTCTTGTATGTCGAGATAGATGTTTCGGCTGTAGTCGCTCGACACTTTGTCGTCGATGGCAGAGAAAGCCACGCTCATCTGTTCCCTTACGCTTGCCACGAGGTCGGGCGCCTTGTTTACGATGGTGTCGGCAAGTGCGGCATGAAGATGGTCGAGGGCGTATTCGTAGTCGCCAGCCTGCATATAGCAGGAGGCTAACGTTCGGTGAGCTCCGGCAATCTGGTATTTGTCGCCGTATGTTTCGAAGAGTTCGAGACTCTTCACGGCCAGTTCTCCCGCCACGTCGTCGTCGGGATAGTTCTCAGGGTTTATCAGTTTCATGGCAGCGGGATTGTTGTCGACGAGCTGCCTTCTTGCTATGGTGTCGAGAAGGTGTTCGGCTATGGCTCCGAGTGAGTTTGCCTCGAAGTAGATGTTGCCGCTTCTTCTTGCCAAAGCGAAGCACTCTACGAGGTGTTCAAACTCTCGTTGCCTTATCTCTTCAGGTGAAGCACCGCTGAGTATGCCTCCCGAACCGATGTTATATAGATAGTTAAGATATTGTGCCGTGTCGGGAGCGATGGTGCTTTTGTCGATGCGTTCGATGGCCCTTGCCGAGCGTTTCTGTTGTCCTACATAATAATAATAGGTGGAGATGACTATTTCCATCTCGCTTTCGGCATACACCATACGTTTTGACAGTTGTGGCGTGAGGGCAGCCGGTTCCTCCTTTATTCTTCTCAGTCGAGTGATGGCTTTTTCGCGGTAGTCGTAGAACAGTCTGTTTGCCGACATCCTTTGGCAGAGACGCATCATCTGTATGTCTGCCACGAGCAGTTCCACTTGGTTGTCGGTGTGTGTGGCAACGGTCTTCAGCAAGCTGTCAGCCTTTTCGTAATCCATGTTGGCTATGTATACAAAAGCCATGTTGTTTATGGCTTCTGCCTTTCCGTCGCCGTAGTGTCTTGCCCTGTCGTATGCCTTCTGGGCATAGAAGAGCGTAGAGTCAAGGTTTTTGTATCGGTAGGCATACGCTGTCTCGTTCAGCTTGTCGACGAAGTGAGTATACGTTTCGTTATGGTCACGACAAGCTGAAAGAGACAAGAGGCACAGCACACCCGCAAGGAATGTGCCAATGCCTCTTGAAACAGTGTTTTTATGCACGTTGTCTGGCATGTCAAACATTAAGCGCGAGCTTTGGCGATGTATCCCAATGCTTCACGGCATTTGTCGGTCACGGCTTGCCAGTTGCCTGCAGCCACTACATCTTTCGGGAAGAGCTTTGAGCCCATGCCCACACAGAATACTCCGGCCTTGATCCACGAGGTAAGGTTCTCCTCGTCGGGCGACACGCCACCGGTGACCATCAGCTTCGACCATGGCATAGGAGCCATGAGACCCTTCACGAGCTTTGTGCCGAGCACGTCGCCAGGGAATATCTTGCAGAGGTCGCAGCCAGTCTCCTGTGCCGCACCCACTTCAGACACGCTGCCGCATCCCGGTGTGTAAGGAACGAGACGACGGTTGCAGATTTTTGAAATCTCCGGATTGAACAGCGGGCCTACCACGAAGCATGCTCCAAGCTGGATGTAGAGTGCTGCTGTGGCAGGGTCGACGACCGAGCCTACGCCCAATGCCATTTCAGGACACTCCACGGCGGCGAACTTCACCACTTCCTCAAACACCTCGTGTGCGAAGTCTCCACGGTTTGTAAACTCGAAGGCGCGAACTCCACCGTCGTAACATGCCTTCACTACTTTCTTTGCTATTTCAGCGTCCTTGTGGTAGAACACGGGCACCATACCCGTCTCGCCCATCTTAGCGAGAACTGCTATTTTATCAAATCTTGCCATAAAGAACTTTAATTCTTTAATTCTTTAATCCTTTAATTTCCTCAGGACCTATCTCTGAACTCGTCCTGAAGCGTCGCCACCTGCGAGAGCTTCAACTTCCTCGCGGCTCACCATGTTGAAGTCGCCGGGGATAGTGTGCTTGAGAGCTGATGCAGCCACTGCAAACTCAAGAGCCTTGCCCTGGTTGTCGGGATAGGTGAGGAGGCCGTGGATGAGACCACCAGAGAAAGAGTCGCCACCACCCACACGGTCGATGATAGGCATGATGTCGTAGTGCTTGCTCTGATAGAACTCCTTGCCGTTGTAGATGAGAGCCTTCCAGCCGTTGTGTGTGGCAGAGAGCGACTCGCGCAGTGTTGAAACAACATACTTGAATCCGAAGGTCTCCATCATACCCTTGAATATGCCGTAGTATCCCTCGGCATCGGTCTTGCCACCCTCAACGTCTGCCTCAGGCTTGAAGCCCAGACAGAGCTGTGCGTCTTCCTCGTTGCCGATGCACACGTCAACATACTTCATGAGAGGCTTCATGATGCTCTGAGCCTTCTCTGATGTCCAGAGCTTCTTGCGGAAGTTAAGGTCGACAGACACGGTCACACCATGACGCTTTGCTGCCTCACAGGCCAGGCGTGTCAGTTCGGCTGCCTTGTCGCTGATGGCGGGTGTGATGCCGCTCCAGTGGAACCAGTCGGCACCCTCCATAATCTTGTCGAAGTCGAAGTCGCTGGCGTCGGCCTCTGCGATGGAACTGCCGGCACGGTCGTAAATCACCTTTGAAGGACGCATGGAAGCTCCTGTCTCAAGGTAATAGATACCCACGCGGTCGCCACCACGGGCGATGAACTCGGTGTTGACACCAAACTTGCGCAAGGCATTCACTGCACACTGGCCAATCTCATGCTTTGGCAGTTTTGACACGAAATAGGCGTCGTGTCCATAATTGGCACAACTAACGGCAACGTTAGCTTCTCCGCCACCATATACGACGTCGAAGTACTCACTCTGAACGAATCTTTTCTGTCCTGGTGAAGACAGACGGAGCATTATTTCTCCCAATGTTACTACTTTAGCCATTTCTTTTCTTTTTTGCTAATTTTGATGTTGTAGATTATTTTATATCTGTTTGTGGTGCAAAAATAGTATATTTTTCTGAAACTACGAAGAAAAATAGCCAAAATCTTCACTTTTTTGCAAAATATTGCCCTGTGCATTCGCACAATTCAAGAAAATATGGTAATTTTGCACAATCTTTTAAGCATTTTATCAAAACTAATGACGACAGAGAAAATAAGAATAAAGGACGTGGCACAGCTCGCAGGTGTGTCAGTAGGCACTGTTGACCGTGTGCTCCACAACCGTCCCAACGTTTCGGATGACGCAAGAAAGAAAGTGGAAAAGGCATTGAAGGAGATGGACTATCACCCTAATGTCTATGCCAGCGCCTTGGCATATAACAAAAAATACACCTTCTGCTGCATCATGCCAAAGCATGTTTCAGAGGCATACTGGGAGGAAGTTGAAGAAGGGGCCATGGCGGCAAGGGACAAAAGAAGGGATTTTCACGTCAACGTGAAGATGTACTACTACAGACGATATGACATCGACACCTTTGTCAAGGTGACAGAACAGTGTCTGAAAGACAATCCCGACGGTGTGGTGGTGGTGCCTTCGAGACTGCAGGAGACACAACACTTCACTGACAGGCTCCACGCTACATCAGTGCCTTTCATACTGCTCGACTCCTATATGCCCGACCTGCGCCCACTGTCGTTTTTTGGACAGGACTCGTTCTGCAGCGGCTATTTTGCAGGACGAATGCTTATGCTTATAGCCAAAGGGCAGAAGCAGATAATGCTTATGAAGCAGATGAAAAACGGAAATGTGGCCAGCAAACAGCAGGAAAACAGGGAGACCGGATTCCGCCACTATATGCACGACCACTTCCCGGAAATTAATATTATAGAGGTGAACCTGCCGCTCGACGTGGAGAGAGACAAGTATGACGACATACTCGAAGACTACTTTGAGAAACACCCTGACACGTTCAACTGCATAACGTTCAACTCCAAGGCACACCTCGTGGGTGATTTCCTGTTAAGAACCAACAGAAGGAATGTGCAGATAATGGGCTATGACATGGTGGAGAAAAACGCCAACTGCCTAAAGTTGGGCTCTATCTCGTTTCTGATAGCCCAGCATGGATACATGCAAGGATACTCCTGCATAGAGACTCTTTTCGAGGCTATAGTGTTGAAAAAGGAGGTAAACCCTGTGAACTATGTGCCTATAGAACTGCTGACAAGGGAAAACGTGGAGTTTTACAGAAGGACGCAGCTGTAACTTTGCAGGAAAGAAATACGAAAAAAAATATTTATTCATTAAAAATAAAACTACAATGGAAAAAACTTATCTAAAAATCAACAAGGCCGACTCGGTTGTGGTTTGTCTGCAACCGATGAAAAAGGGCGAAACAATCGAAACTGATGGGGGCTGCGTAACACTGCTCCAGGACACACCAGCCGGACACAAAGTGCTCTTGAAAGACATTAAGGCCGGGGAAGACATCATCAAATATGGATATCCGATAGGACATGCCAAACAAGACCTAAAGGCAGGTGAATGGGTGAACGAAGACAATCTAAAGACAAATCTATCGGGAACTCTCTCATATACATACCAGCCTGTGGACAACAAACTCGACTTTGAAGACGAGAAACGTACATTCATGGGATACAGACGCAAAAACGGTGAAGTGGGTACAAGAAACGAAATTTGGATCGTGCCTACCGTGGGATGCGTCAACGGTATTGCGGAAAGACTGGCAGCACAGCTCAGGACGGAAACAGGATGCGAAGGCATAGACTCCATCTACGCATGGCACCACAACTACGGATGCTCGCAGCTCAGCGGCGACCACGAGAATACACGAAACATTCTACGCGACATCGTACTCCACCCAAATGCCGGCGGAGTGCTCGTGCTTGGACTCGGATGCGAGAACAACCAGCCCGAACTGTTTGAACAACTGCTCGGCGACTATGACCGCGACCGTATCAAATTCCTTGTGACACAGAAGGTTGACGGCGACGAGGTGGAAGCCGGAATGGAGATACTCCGCCAACTCTACGCCCTCGCCCGTGAGGACCGACGTGAACCTCTCTCGGTAAGCAATCTGCGTATAGGACTGAAATGCGGTGGCAGCGACGGATTCAGCGGCATCACCGCAAATCCGCTCGTAGGCGAGTTCAGCGACTGGCTCGTGGCTCAGGGAGGAACTACCATACTCACAGAGGTGCCTGAGATGTTTGGAGCGGAAACCATACTCATGAACCGCTGCAAGACACCGGAACTGTTTGAGAAGACTGTAGACATGGTGAACAGCTTCAAGGAGTATTTCCTCAGTCATGGTGAGCCAGTGGGCGAAAACCCGTCGCCGGGCAATAAGGCAGGCGGCATTTCAACTCTCGAAGACAAAGCCCTCGGCTGCACACAGAAGTGCGGCAAGGCAATGGTTAGCGGAGTGCTGAAATATGGCGAGCGACTACAAAACAACGGACTGAACCTTCTCTCGGCTCCAGGCAACGACCTTGTGGCTTCCACTGCTCTCGCCTCGGCAGGCTGTCATATCGTGCTCTTCACCACCGGACGAGGCACTCCTTTCGGCACCTTCGTTCCCACAATGAAGATTGCCACCAACCCTACCCTCGCGTCGAGAAAGCCTAACTGGATTGACTTCAGTGCCGGACAGCTCGTGGAAGGCAAGACCATGGACCAGCTCCTTCCGGAATTCATCGACAAGATCATTTCTGTGGCAAGTGGAGAGAAAGCTCGTAACGAGATTAACGACTATCGTGAAATATCCATATTCAAAAACGGAGTGACACTTTAGAAAAAATATAGACTCAACTTTTGCAAGGAGATAAAGGAGTTAAGGAGTTAAGGAGATAAAGGAGTTAAGCCAAATGTTATTGCGCTTATATCCAATGCTCAAAACTATTGGCCTTTTAACTTCCCAAGCGACCAAAGGGAGC
>CALZAP010000035.1 GCA_945614335.1 uncultured Prevotella sp. | reverse complement strand
ATGGGTGGAAATACACGACGGATACAGTTGGATAGGATTCGACCCTACAAACAACTGCCGGATTAGCTACGGATACGTGAAGATAGCACACGGGCGCGACGCATCCGACTGTCCTGTCAACAGAGGGGTGTACATTGGCAACGCACTTCAGCAAACTCAAATTAATGTGACATTGAAAGAAATATGATACAAACTGTAATATCAACCGAACTTCCGATAAACGAGACGTTGGCGATAAGGAAAAACATCATTAAAGGATCGCAGGGAAACAAGCGCCTGTGTATCGTGACCGGAACTCACGGCGACGAACTCGAAGGCCAAATGGTGTGCTACGAGATGGCAAGAAGACTGAACGAAGCCATAGGCTCGCTCGACGGACAAGTGGAGATCTACCCCGCACTGAACCCTCTCGGCATCGACACCATACAACGAGGCATTCCAAACTTCGACCTCGACATGAACCGCATCTTCCCCGGAAACAAGGAAGGCTCCGTGGCTGAGCAAACGGCTTACGCCATAATTGAAGACCTCAAGGGCGCCGACCTCGTGATTGACATTCACTCAAGCAACCTCTACCTGAGAGAAACGCCACAGGCAAGAATAAACGTGCTCGACGAGGAGCGACTCGTGCCGATAGCACAAATGCTGAACATCGACTTCGTGTGGGTACACGACGCAGCCACCGTGCTCGAATCAACACTCGCCCACTCGCTCAACTCCACCGGAACAGACTGTGTGGTGGTGGAATTGGGTGTGGGACAACGCATCAACCACAAGATGTGCTACCGGCTCGTCGACGGCATCTTTAACCTCATGGCCGACATGGGCATGTGGTCGGGATATGTAAACAAGGCCCAAATTAGTAAACCACTGCTCTGCAAGGGCGACAACGTGGAGTTTCTCAACGCCGCCACATCGGGAGTGTTTATCACCGAACTGAAATGCGGCATCGTGGTGGCCAAGGGAGAAGAAATAGGACAGATTGTAGAACCACTCACAGGAAAAATACTTAGCCGCGTGGTTTCACCATGCGAAGGCTACCTCTTCACCATCCGCGCCTACCCCATCGTATACGAAGGTTCATTGATGGCGAGAGTTTTTAGAATATTATGAAAAGAGAAATATTATTTGAAATGAAATCGCCATACCGCGGCTCGTTCAACATCGAAGGTTTTTGGTTTGGCGAAGGAGAAAAGACAGTTGCAATAGTCGGCGCAATGCGCGGCGATGAGATACAACAGCAATACATCTGTGCCCGACTTGTGGCAAAACTCACGGAACTGGAACAAAGGGGATGTATAGAAGAAGGGGAAAGCATACTCGTCATTCCTTCTTGCAACCCTTTCTCCATGAACGTGTCGAAACGATTCTGGGCAATGGACGGAACAGACATCAACCGAATGTTTCCCGGATACGACAAGGGAGAAACCACACAACGCATCGCCGCTGCCCTGTTTGAACAAATAAAAGACTTCAAATACGGACTCCAGCTTGCCAGTTTCTACATGTCGGGCGACTTCGTGCCTCACGTCCGCATGCTCACCACAGGCTACGAGGACGTGAAGACGGCTTGCCTCTTCGGACTTCCCTTTGTCACGAAGCGCAAACCCTTGCCCTTCGACACAACACTGCTCAACTACAACTGGCAGATATGGGGAGCCAAAGCATTCTCCATCTATGCCGGACAAACCAACCACGTGGAGCACGAGACAAGCGAACAGACCATCGACGCCATCTTGAGATTCATGAAAAAGACTGGCATAGTGAAATACCGACCGCAAAAGGCCGGCTATGAGTCTATCGTGTTTGACGAGGCGGAACTGGTGAACGTGAAGGCACAACGCGCAGGAATATTCTACCGTATGGCAAATGTGGGCGACCGTGTGAACGAGGGGGAAACGTTAGCGCAGATTCTCGACCCATACGACAGCAGTGTTATCCAGCAAGTGAAATCGCCTGTGGACGGAACGGTGTTCTTTATGCACAACCGCCCTCTGACCCTGGAATATTCCATACTGTTCCGCATTCAAAAGATTGACTGACCAAAGGCAGAAAAACAACAAATATCTACATATATTTGCATATATCATTTTTTTTTCATACATTTGCAGCCAAAAGAGTCGCAAATGAAGAAAATGAATGAGCAACGAATATCGGTAGTCGTCAATACATACAATGCGGAAAGACTACTGAAAAGGGTGTTGGAGTCGGTGAAGGACTTCGACGAGATCGTGGTATGCGACATGGAAAGCACCGACGCCACGGTGGAAATTGCCAGGCAACAGGGGGCGAAGGTGGTGACATTTCCAAAAGGCAACTACAATATCGTGGAACCGGCACGGCAATTTGCCATCGACAGTGCCTCGAACGAGTGGGTCTTAGTGGTGGATGCCGACGAACTTGTCACCACAGAACTTCACGAATATCTGTATGCAAAGGTGAAGGAGGATGATTGTCCTGCAGGACTCTTCGTGCCACGCAAGGACTTCTTCATGAACAGGTTGTTTGACTATCCTGACTACCAATTGCGATTTCTGAGAAAAAGCCTGTGCCACTGGCCACCGACCATACATTCCACACCTGATATAGACGGGCCGATTGGCTACCTGCCAAAGGAGCGCAAGGAACTTGCCTTCATCCACTTGGCCGACGACACGATAAGCATGCGCCTGAAGAAGACCGACCTCTACACCGACAACGAGGTGAAGAAACGGCTTGGTAAGCATTGCGGCATTGTTGACCTCGTCGTGTCGCCGCTGTGGCGTTTCGTGCGCAGCTATTTCTTCAAAGGTGGCATCACGAGGGGCAAGGCAGGTTTCATCAACGCCGTGCTCTACGCTTTCTACAAGTTCATCACCGTAGCAAAAATTATAGAAAACGATCGCCGCAATGATATTCGTTAGAGACAAGGGAAGGATGTGCAACAACATTCTTCAGTTCGGACATGTTTACGCATGGGCAAGGGAGCACAACCGCAACTGCATGTCGATGCGTTTTGCATATAAATACCAGTATTTCCACATCTGCCATACACGATGGCACAACTTCCTCACCTATGCTGTAGCGAAATATGCAGCAAAGATGGGGCTGCTGCCTGTGGCTGGATTCCACACGGTGGGCGACAATCCCGAAGCGCAACAACTGCTCGAAAGCCGCAAAAACCTTGTAGTGGAAGGCTGGGAGGTGAGGTTCTACGACCTCTTCCTAAAATACAAACAAGAGATAATCAAACTTTTTGCCTTCAACCCTGATATTATTAATAAGGTGAAAGGCATGATGGGAAAGACTGACGCAACGAGAGTTGGACTACACATAAGGCGCGGCGACTACAAGACATTTCACGGCGGACGCTACTGGTACACCGACAGCCAATATGCCGAAGTGGTGAAACGCTTTACCGACAGCCATAGCGAAAAGCCTGTGGAGCTGTATGTATGCGGCAACGACCCTGAGCTCGACTCCATACGCTCAGTGATTGCTCCGAACATAAAAGTGATAATTCCTCACGGCAATCCGGCCGAAGACCTCTGCATGCTCTCAGAATGTGACTACATAATAGGCGCACCAAGCACCTTCTCGCTCGTGGCCGCCATGTATCACGACCGTCCGTTGGCATGGATAATGTCAGCCGACGGAGAACTCACATTCGACAAATTCGACAACCTCTTTAAGAGAATCATTTGAAAAAGAAGATGATTAGCATTATTGTACCAGTATATAAGACCGAGAAATTCCTTAGACAGTGTTTAGACTCCATTCGTCAGCAGACATTCAACGACTGGGAGATGTGGATAGTTGACGATGGCAGTCCAGACAACTCTCCTGCCATCTGCGACGAATATGCTGCAAAGGACAAAAGAATAAAGGTGATACACCAAAATAACCAGGGAATAGCCATGGCAAGAAACAGTGCCATCAAGCAATGTAATGGCGACATGGTGTTTTTTGTAGACAGCGACGACTGGATAGAACCTGACACCCTGGCCTCTTTGGCAAACACGATGCAGGAGACAGGCGCAGACATGGTGGTGTATGAGCATATAGTGGAAAAGGGTAACAAATCGGTGACAAAAGGAAAAAACGACGGAAGCGTCACTATTCTCAACAGAGAAGAAACGCTATGGAAAATTTTCACCAACGAAATGCCGAGCTACGTCTGGCTAACGCTTTTCAAACGAGAGATAATATCTCTCTTTACTGACATGAGGTCGTTTGAGGACCATTGCACATTCTTTTCATGGGCATCAAATGCAAACACTACAGCATGCCTCTCTCGGGCACTCTACCACTACAGGATGAACCCCGACAGCTTGCTCCACAAGCCCGTCAAGAACCATAACATGCTGATGTACAAAGCGATAAACATCCGCATGTCGGTCGTAAGGGAGAAGCATCTCTTCCCCGACCGTCAGGAAGAGTGCAAGGCAATATATGTGCGCGGTATCATAAAGGTGGCAAAAGACATTGCCCGCTCACCAATATCTTACGCTGAGAAGCTGAAGTTGGTGGAAGAGGTATCGGAAGAGTTGCGTAATATGCCGATAGACTATCGTCGTCTCAACGCCAAACAGCGTCTGAGGGCATACCTGCTGAAGCATCATCTTCCGCTCTTTGTCCGCTTCAATAGCGCCACCTCTATCTTCGTGAAAAAGCACTAAGCCATTTCTTTACCTTCTCCATAGGAGTGAGGTGCCAGCTGTGGGCACACATGTGTATGGCATAGCTGTTTGGAGTCACCTCGTGCTTGTTTCCGGCAAAGATTTCAGAAGGATAAATCCTCACGTTTCCAGGCAGGCACTGGTCGATATCCTTATACACGAAACCCATTTTCTCTGCCACTCGTGCATAGATGTAAGGCGAAAGAACATTAGTCATCAGGTTGCCTTCTTTATCGACAAAGTGCTTGTCCTTATACCACTCCAGTACCTCGCCCACAAACGCACACCCTTTCTCGGCACCCATCACTGCTGCCTGTATCTGTATGCCTTCAATAAACTTGTCGGCAATACGTTTCCCGTTGCTGTCGATATACTGCATGGTTCCACATTTCTCAATCTGTATCGGGTGATACTCCATCGACGAAAAGAAAGAGTTGCATAGAAACTCGTCGAATGGTTTCAGCAACATCACGTCGGAGTCGAGATAAATGCCACCCTCGTTGTAGAGGGCATACATGCGTATGTAGTCTGCTGCGAACGCCCATTTTTTTGCCTCATACGCTTCTTTCACGTATGGCACTGAGTCGATGTCAAAGTTTTCCGTACTCCATCTCTTCACCTCGTAATCGGGATGAATTTTCTTCCAGGAGTCCATACACTTCCTGATTTTTCTCGGGAAAGGGTCGTTTGACAGCCAGCAGTAATGTATTGTCTTTGGAATCATATTTATTTTTTTATAGGAGTTAAGGAGTTAAAGAGTTAAAGGAGTTAAGGAGTTAAGGAGTTAAGACATGTGTTTTTAGCGCAGAGTTCTGAGGCTCTAACATACGTCTTAACTCCTTAACTCCTTAACTCCATATACTCCTTTAATTAATATTACTCCTCAGGAAGCATCACTATCTCGGCTCTGTTGCCCTGCTTCAGCACATCAGCCACGAAAGCTGAGATGGTTTCAGGAGTCTGAGCCTCGATAACTGCCTTTGCATTGGAGTGGAAGTCGAGGTTGTAGTTTACATAGGTGAATATTGCATTCAGCCAGTAAGCGTTTGTCTTTTTCTGGTCGTCAAGGCTCTTGAGCATGTATTCCTTCACCTTATCGAGCTTGTCAGCATCACAAGTCTTAGCCAGTGTTTCCATCTCTTCGCGCATGATGTTTAGTGCGAGTTCAGCCTTTTCCGGCTTAACAGGACAATATGCGGTAATCTGGGTCTGAGTGCCGAAGTCGCTTCGAGAGAAGCTTGCCTGTGCACCGCAAGAGTAAGCGGCACTGGCATCCTCGCGTATCTTCTTCAGGTAAATCATGCTAAGCACCTGAGCTGCCATACTTGCCTTCACGCTGTTCTCAAAAGAGTATGGCTGGTTTTCTGCTCTCCATGTCATTATAGAGTTGGCCTTTGGCGTTTCCATCTTCCGCTTGAAGTTGTTGGCAACGATTCCCTTGAATGGCGTTGACACGTTGCGGGTCTTCACCTTTGTCTTTGTAACAGGCAGAGAAGCCACATATTGCTCTATGAGCGGACGAATGGCGGCCTCATCGTAGTTGCCAATGATAAAGAAGGTGAAGGCGGAGGCATTAGAAGTGGCTCTTGCGGCCATTTCCAGTATGCGGTCGTAGCTAACCTGCTTTATGTCTTCCTCGGTGATTGAGGCAAAGCGTGGATTATGACAATTCGTGGTTACCGAAACAGAGTCGTTGAACGCTGCATCAGGAGATATCGACTTGTTCTTCAGATATAGTTCATACTGCTTCATGAGGTTGTCGTAAGCCTCCTGGTCCTTGTTCAGCTTTGTGAATGTCAGATATAGGAGCTGGAACATGGTCTCCATGTCATTTGGCGTTGACGAGCCTCCGATGTTTACCCTAGTGTTAGACATTGAAAGCGATACTCCGGCAATCTTTCCTGCCAGGGCTTTCTGGAGTTCAGTGGAAGTGAAGTTTCCAAGTCCACTGATTTCAACCACGTCGTTGAAGAGTTTAATGTTTGCAAAGTCCTTGCTGTCATACTCCGATGTTCCTCCTACGGCATTGGCCTTGAGTATCACCTGGTCTTTCTTGTAGTCGGTCTTCTTCATTATCACGCGGGCGCCATTGGAAAGAGTGAGTTCCTTATAGCCGAAGAGAGAGTTTTCCTTCTCCTTTGTTATCTTTCCTTTCTTTGGCAATGTGGAAATTATCGGTTCGTTCTTAACGTTGTCGACAAAAGCCTCAAGCTTCTCAGCACGCACGTCGTTGATTGCCTTAAGAATGCTTTCGCGAGTGGGATACACGTTGCCTTCCTTCTCGTTCTGGAAGCAGAGAACCACGAGGTTGGAGTCGGTTCTCGGCACCATCTGCTTCATGGTCTCGTTTATTACTTCGAGCGGCAGCATAGGAATTACCTGCTTCATGGTCTGATAGCGGAAGTCGATGGAAGATATTGGCTCGTTGCGAAGGAAGTGCTCCTTGTAAGCACCACAGAACTGTGAGTTGTAGCGTTTGTCCTTGTTGCTGTACGACTTTTCCAAAGAGCTCAGTGTGCTGGCCTTTGCACGCTCGTATTCTGTGGCAGTGAATCCAAACTCAGAAGCGCGCAGTGCCTCACGATAAACGGCAGCGAGCGAAGCCTCTATCTGTCCGTCCTTAGGAGTAGCGTCCATGCTGAATGCCCCCTTTGTGTTGGCAAACAGGAAGTTGCCATCGCCTGCCTGTGCACCAACGAATGGGCTTTCGGGCTTCTGTGCATATTCTGCAAGGCGAGAGTTAAGCATGTATGCCGCAATGCTCTTGGCATAGTTCAACATCATGTAGTCTACAGTTCCCTTTGCCTCGTTAGGTATTACATCGTGTTTGAACATCATCATAAGTGCAGTCATCTGCTGCTCCTTGTCCTTGTCGAGAATGATGATAGGCTCGCTGTTGTCAGGCACGTTCTCTGCCACCACAGGCTTTGCGTTCTCTGGCATGACAATTTCGCTGAAGAGTTCCTTAATTTTTTTCTCCACGTAATCAACGTCAACATTTCCAACAACGATGATTCCTTGGTTGTCTGGACGATACCATGTCTCGTAGTAGTCGCGCAGCACTTTCGGCTTGAAGTTGTCTATCACTTCCATGGTGCCTATAGGCATGCGGTGTCCGTACTTGCTTCCCGGATAGAGGGCAGGTAGGTTGCGTTCGAGCATTCGCTGCATGCCCGAGTTGCGCGAGCGCCATTCCTCGTGAATCACTCCACGCTCCTTGTCTATTTCCTCTGTCTCAAGCAGTAGACCGTCAGCCCAGTCGCTGAGGATGAGCAGACATGAGTCGATATTGTTGATATTGTTTGTGGGCACATTGCTGATGTTGTAGACAGTCTCGTCGATGGCGGTGTATGCATTCAGGTCGGCACCGAACTTCACTCCTATCGACTCGCAATAGCGAATTATTCCGTCGCCGGGGAAATGCTTCGTGCCATTGAAGCACATGTGCTCAAGGAAGTGAGCGAGACCGCGCTGCTGGTCCTCTTCCTGGATGGAACCCACACGCTGTGCAATGTAAAACTCTGCCCTGTTTTCGGGCCAGTTGTTGTGACGGATGTAGTAAGTCAGTCCATTGGACAATTTACCGATGCGTACATCCGGATCGACTGGTATTGGAGGCATCTGCGCAAAAGAAGTGATGGCAGATGCAATCATCAATACGACAATAAAAAGTTTCTTCATTTCTTTTAGTATTTTATATTTATATATTCATTATACGAAATGCCGGCACAAAAAGTTACACCCATTGAGTTTTTTCAACTTCTTTTTTTATTTTTTTTAACTTTATTTGCGTCAGAGTATTTTTATCAGCGTCAGTCCGTCACGCAACGGGAGTATGACTTTTTCCACTCTCGGGTCACGTGAGATATGGTCGTTGAAGTTTCTTATGCCTATAGTCTGCTGGTCGTGGTCGTAAGCCGGATCCACCACATGTCCGTCCCAAAGTGTGTTGTCGGCAAGTATGAATCCTCCTGGCTTCATCACCTTTAGGGCCATCTCGTATGTCTCGATATATGTTCTTTTGTCGCCGTCTATGAAAGCCATGTCGAAAATGATGCCAAGCCGTGGAGCCTCGGTGATGGCGTCGCCAATAATGAATTCAATTTTGTCTGCCACATGCGAGCCTTCAATCCACGGGCGGGTAAAATCCTCCTGTTCGTCGTTTATCTCGAATGTGTAAACCTTTCCGCCTTCAGCAAGTCCCTCTGCCAAGCAGATGGCACTATATCCGCTGAACGTACCCACTTCGAGGATAATCTTCGGTTTCACCATCTCCACCAACATTTTCAGCAAACGTCCCTGCAGATGTCCGCTTGCCATTCGGCCATGGAGCAACTGTATGTTAGTTGCCCTGTAAAGCCGATACAGGTAGTCGCCTTCAGCATCTATATGTGAAAGCACATATTTCTCCAATTCTTCACTCTTCATTCTTCACTCTTCATTTTTCACTCTTCATTCTTCACTCTTCATTCTTCACTCTTCATTTTTCACTCTTCATTCTTCACTCTT
>CALZAP010000034.1 GCA_945614335.1 uncultured Prevotella sp. | reverse complement strand
AGCCTTATTGGGTATTTCATCGTCTCACCATAAACTGGCTCATAGCCTGGATCGACATTGTCTGCATTTCCAGCCTTGATTCTCACTTCCTTAAGGTTGAGGGCAGTAAGGCTGTGCATACTGTCTCTCATCAACAGGAAGTCCGTGGCGTTTATCTGTCCCGTTATCTTGAGGTTTTTCACCTTTATATAATCCTTGCCCGCAGCTGCTATAGCCTCCTTGAGATGACCTGCCGTGGAGTTGATTACCACATATTCCTTGGCGGTGGCATCGTGGCTCACGAGGTCGTTTTCCCATGCGGTGATGCTCTCGCTGACTATGGTGAGCGAATATTTTCCGCTTTCATTCTTCTTGTCCACTCGGATGGCGAAGTTCGACATCTTGCCGGCAAGATAGGTGAAGGCCTCGTTTTTGCTGAACTTATATGGAATGCCGTCGATGGTGATGCTGAAGAGTGTGGCAGTGGCAGCCACGGTCTGCGGCACCACGATGGCGCGCCACTCGTCGCCCACACGTGCCGGTATGGTAGCCTTCTTCTCCACTCCGCCATTGGCGGACACGGTGCCGTCGGCGAGGTTGATGCTTGCCTCTCTCACCACGTTGGCCACCGTCACCTGCTTTTTGGTGGCAGCCCATTCGCCCTCCTCAAAGCCGCTGCCTTCGACGAGAGTGACGCGGGCGTTTGCCATGCGGTGATACATCGACAGGCGCACCACATTAGTGGTGGGAGCCACGTCCTCCGCCTTTCCCCACAGGAAGTCGCTCGCCTCGTAGCCGCCCATAGTGCCGCCTTCTGTAGGCTGGCTTTGGTCTTGTTGCACTGTGAAGGCATATTGCCCTATGCTTTCAGGATTGCCGAACGGATAGTAGCCATACACGTCGATATGTGTGTGCTTGTCTTTCCAGAACACATCGTAGGCAGAAGTCCATTTGTTGTTTGCCTCGTCGAACGTATGGCGCACATTGTCGCTGCGGTTGCCTTTTATGGCAAGTGTCCCGGGCACGCTTCCGTTATAATCCACGATATACACGCCCATCACGTCGCCATCCACAAATCCGTTGTCGTTCACTCTTGTGACGGGCACTTGCTGGATTTCTCCATTCAGCTCAATTCTCTGCCTGCCTTCCGCCGCGTCGTCACTAACAGGACTGATGGTGTCGCTACATGCAACGAAAGTTGTTGCGAGCAATATATATAATATAAGGTGAAAGTATTTTCTCATAGTTAATATTATGATGTTCTTGTCTATTCCGCCACGCCACCGTTGTCGTTGCCGTCGGTTTCCCATCCCGGTATGTCTACATTGATGCCGCTGCTTGTCTTGTTCACGGTCACTGTAAAGCTGTGGCTCTTGCCAGCCTCGAAGGTGAAGGCTTTCTTCAGGTGATAGTCGCGTCCGTCGATGGTCACCGTGATGAGGTTTCCTTCCTCCACCGTCTGCGGCACGATGAGGGCTTTGTAGCATCCGTCGTCCGTCAGTGGCACTATCGTAGTGGCGTTGCCCTTTGGTGTCAGCTTTGCTTCGGCAATGTCGAGAGTGGCGGCAGTCTTCACTCCGTTTACTGTCACCCTCACCGTAGCTTCTTTCAGTTTCTCCTCGGTAAATCCGTTGCCCGCCTTCAGCACTATCACCATTTGGCTCATCATGTGTCTTGCACTAATCTTTACAGCCGTCTCGCTTGGAGTCACGTCGAGAGCAGCTCCGGCAAGCACTTCGCTCGCCTTATATCCTTCGGCAGAACTCTGGTCGGCCTTCACCGCCACTTCCACCGCCCTGACGTCGCCAATCTGCTGTTTGTAAGGGTAGTAGAGATAGAAGTCGGCGTGAGTGTCGTCGTCTTTCCAGTAGACGGGCGTTGATGGAGTCCAAGTTCCGTTGAGTGTAAACAGCATGTTGTCCACGTGGTTTCCCGTAGTCTTCAGCGTTGCGTTGTCGTTGCGGTTCACCACGTAGAGTCCTATCCTGTCGTTTGTTTCAAATCCGTAGTCAGTGGCCTTCGTGATAGCAGTCACGTAGGAGTCAATATAAATTTGTTTCTTGTCCTTTGTAGGCGGCGTTATGTCAGGTTCCTCGTCGTTCTCACCGTTTCCTCCCGAGGCGCAAGCCATGAGGCATAGCGACGTCAAGACCATTGTTATCTTATGTTTGATGTTCATCATATCTTCTTCTCAGGTAGTATTGAAAACTAAAACGCTGCAAAGATATAGATTTTTTTTTAATTCCGCAAGTTCATAATGGTTCATATCGAATAAAAAATATTGCTATTGGCTAAAAATGTGGGTGAATTTAGCCAATGGCTGCTTATGAATACATCAATAATGTTTCATTGCATAGCATGAAATAATTGCGTCTATAATTGTGTGTTTTTGACGATTTGATGAACTTTTTGCCGTTTTGAACAATAATTTGTCGTTTTGAATAGTAGTTGTCAAAAATAAACCTTAACTTTGCACAGCTAAATGGAGGGAGGGGACTACCGGTCAGACATAAGGACTTTGTGTTTTCACAAAGCGGCGCAAAATGACTGACAGGAGTGAAATCAATAATAATTAACTTAGTAAAAAAACAACATCTTTGTAACACGTTTATGGAATTCGAAATACATACACTTGAAGCCTTGGCACACTACACCCGCGGTGGCGTAACGATATTTTTTATCTTTTGGAACATTTTGCTTCGAAGATACAGGAAACGCAGCCGCATGATGAGACTTCTGTATGTAACATCATTGCTGATATCTGTTTGCTATGTTAAGGACGTGTTGTTCACATTCGAAGCCATAAAGTATTCTGACTACCTGAACAGCCTGTCGGGCATAGTG
The DNA here is from genome assembly GCA_945614335.1 of uncultured Prevotella sp. GTDB lineage: Bacteria > Bacteroidota > Bacteroidia > Bacteroidales > Bacteroidaceae > Prevotella. Next base: position 6,433 of record CALZAP010000034.1, on the reverse strand, counting down.
GATATCGTTTACGTCCCGGTTCTTGCCGCCTTCTTCCTCGAAACCGTCAGGCCGGGCGTAGTAAGCAACAGGCAAATGGCCGCGGCAATACTTGTTCAGGCATCCTTCGTCCCTGTATATATTCTATGGCCAACGGAAGGGGTGGAATTGTTGGCTTCGTTGGTGTCTTACTCCATCTCTGCCACCACTGTGGTGTGCGTGACGATATTTGCGGTAAGATACCGAAAACTGATGTTTGCCAACTATTCATATACCGACAATATCGACGTGGTTTGGGTGCTGATTTCCTGTTATGCCTATTTTATCACTCATGTCCTTTATTCATTGTCGTTCAACGACACTACCTGGCTCAGTGAAATCCTTTTCAACGTTACAGGCATGATTATTTGGACGGTGATGTTCAAGCTCGCCCAAAGACATAAGGTGCTGAAAATGTTCTTGGTCAGCGATAACACTACAGAAGACACTTTGCCGGACATGAATGGCGATCAGGCTTTCAATGATGACGCTGTCCAGGAGGAATACAATATGTTTGAAAAGGATGATGAAAACAAGAATGAAATGGCAAGGAATGAACGTGACAGGGTTATTGCGTCGCGTCTGAGGCGGGTTATGGTAGAAGAGGAGATGTATCTTTTGCCAAAGCTGTCAATCGTTGACCTGGCGGTGCAGTTGGGCACAAACAAGACATATCTCTCAGATTATCTGAACAACAGACTGAACGTCACGTTTCATGACTATGTAAACAAGTACCGAATAGAAAGGGCTTGTTACATAATAGACAACCTGCCTGCTGACAGCAGACGCACGATATTGGACCTTTCCACTTCGTGTGGTTTCAATTCCATTAGCTCCTTCAACCGCCATTTCGTGAAAATAAAGGGGATAAGCCCTAAGGAATATCTGGTTAATCATTTTGAGAAGATTGAATCCAGTTGCTGACCTCAATATATGGAAAATTCCCGTTTTGGCTGATTTTTTTTCCCGTTTTGTCTCACGAAATGCGAAAAATAACAATAAATTTGCAGCAGAAATTCAAATTATTAACTCAACTTCCCTTACTTCCGAACCAACGGTCATATAACAATATTATGTAAATAAAATATTTTTTTTTGCATAAAATACCGCTGTTTTGGAAAAAGTTCGTATCTTTGCAGGAAATATTTCTAAGCAATAGTAGATATGAATGCAATAGTCAATCCGTTTATAGTATCAATAACGAGGCTTCGCCTGTGAAGAACATCACTTCCGCCGCGTTTGTCAACACGCACAGGATGAAATCGCCAAGTGCGGTGCAGTCTGCCGCCCGCAAGTTGTTAGAATACGACATGATAACCAAAAACGAGGGACGCTATTCTATAGCCGCCCCCCTGCTTGCAATATGGCTCAAATCAAGAAACATCTGAAAGGCATTTCTTGATATCCAAGGGGTACAACTGAGCATGCCAAGAAAATATCCGACTAAAGATAGCTTAACTCATCCACTCTTTTCTTGATTATGGTGACTACACGATATGGTGTGTGAGACCCACTCACTGCTATTTGGTGCTGAAAATGGGGGAGGCTGTCCGAAAACTTTGAAACAGCAACCCTGTGACATTTAGTTGAAAAAATACCATTTGTTATATCTATTTAACTATTTAAATTCTTGATTGCCAGATATTTATATTAACTTTGTACCTATAAAAACTCTGAATATATGGCATACAAGAAAGGTAAAGACAGAAGAGAACGGGTGATATTCCCCGACTGCATTGACGAGTATGTGGAGGCTGACGCCCCCGTTCGCTTGTTCGATGCATTCGTTGACAGCCTTAACATAGAAGAGCTGGGATTCATCCGCAGCACTCCCAAGGAAACTGGCACTCCGGGATATGATCCACGCGACTTGCTCAAGTTATACATATATGGTTATTTCTATCAGGTTCGCTCCTCGCGCAAGCTTGCCCGTGAATGCAAGTGTAACGTGGAAGTGATGTGGCTGCTATGCAAGCTGACTCCCGACTTCCGTACAATATCTGACTACCGTAAGGATAACAAGGGAGCGATAGAGAAGGTGTTTAAGGAGTTCAACCGTTTCTGCTTCCGTTTGCGTCTGTTCTCCAAGTCCTATATATCAATAGACGGCAGTAAGTTCAAGGCAGTAAATGCCAAGGACAACAACTTTACCCTAAGCAAGCTTGACGACCGCATAAAGCGTCTTGACCAACACATATCTTTATATTTGGAAGAACTGGACGAGTGTGACAATGCCGAAAGTCGGAAGTTGTCGAAAGATGAGCTACTGCACAAGCTTGACGTTTACCGGGAACGCAAGCAGCGTTACGAGGGATATAGAGACCATCTTCAGGAAAGTGGAGAAAGCCAACTGTCCCTGACCGATACCGACGCAAAACTAATGAAGGCCAACGAGGGGTTCTGCGTGGGCTATAACGTCCAGACTGCAGTTGATGCAGAAAGCCATATGATAGCAGGTTATAAAGTGACAAACAGTCCTACCGACCATGGTCAGATAACCAGCGTTGCATCCGAGGTGAAGGCCGATTACGAAGTGCCTGTATTGGAAACCACAGCAGACAAGGGTTACGAGAGTCCTAAGGACCATGCCGAGGCACTGGCCAAAGGTATAGTCCCCAATGTGATACAGCGCGACGGAAGTTGTACGGAGCAAGTTCAGTATGAATACAAGGAGACTGAAATAACAGACGAGCAGAAGGCAAGCACCAAGCCGGAAGACCTTAGCGCGTGTCTTGGTGCAGGTGTCATCCCGGACGCATATAAGGATATCCTTACAGATGTTGAGATAGCTGAAGTCAGGGAATACATACCGACTGTGGCCGACTCTGCAATATTGAGCATGACGCCGGAAGAAATGCGTTCAAAGGCTCTCGAGGGTTACTTTGTGCGGGATCCAGAGTGCAACCTGGTTTATTGTCCGCAAGGCGAGATTCTAAGGCAGAAGTCATCAAAGAGTAATGGTATGATACGTTACTATAACAAAAATGCCTGCAAAAATTGCAAATGCAAGTGTACGACACGGAAGTGCATGGAAATAGACTTTAGCAAGGACTGCCTGATAAAGGGCATGAATGCGAAAATGAAGCAGAAGGCAAAGGCAGAAAACAAGGATAAACCGAAACCTCAAAGAACCTTTAAAGTCAAGAAGGTTGTGCGCTACATACTTCATCTTGACCAAAAGAAGATGGACAACCGGAAATGCCTTTCTGAACATCCGTTCGGAACCATCAAGAGAGCACTTGGACAATATTATTTTCTGTTGAAAGGCTTTGCCAAGGTCAAGGCAGAGATGAGCCTCTTTTGCCTTTCTTATAACCTTCGCCGTGCAATTAACCTTGTCGGTGTGCCTAAACTTCTTGCAGCCCTCCGATAAAAGAGTTAAGGGAGAATATACCATCGAAAAACACGCTGTTTTAATGCTCATATGGGTCAATACAAGCCTGTATGACGAGTATTTTAGAAATTAATCAAAAATTATGATGAAAAATAAGATGCCCTCAGAAGGGCTTAGATTGGGTCGCGATAGTGGCTCAATCCTCTGTGATACGTTGAAAAAGTGGCGTTTTCGGACAGGCTGGGGGGGGGTAATTAACTGGTTTCAGCATGTTATGGTTGGAAATTAGTGTGATTTGCTACTGAAATATACTTAAAAACAGTTAATTATTATCGATTTTTGAGTTAATAAACCTTTCTTCTATCACTTCTATCACGCCTTCTATCACTCTTCTATAACTACTCAACATATTGGTATTAAGGAAGTTAACATAGATAGTGATAGAAGTGATAGAAGAAAATGAAAAATCATAGAATGCGCACGCGCGCGCGTGTGAGAGTAAAATACGGGCAATGAGATGCTTTCACATCAGTTATTGTAAAGGTGTGAAGATAGCTGACTAAAAATTATTTAAGAAAGCGAGTTGGATTTATCATACATATGTATTAAATCTATGTTCCGCAATGGCGAATGTACGTTCTGCACTGGTGAATGTGTGTTCCGCATTGCGGAACGTACATTCCGCAGTGCGGAACATAAAACGAAAGTGTATTCTGATATAATTATAGTAGGCTGTGTTATATAATTATAATAGGCTGTGAGATATAATTATATAAGTATTATGCTGCAAATTATATCAGAGGAAATACTCTTGTCATTATTAGTATAGTCATATTACTCGTCTATCGCCTTGCGCAGCCTTTCGAGTGCCTCTTTCAGGATGGCGCGTGGGGTGGCTATGTTGAGCCTCATGAAGCCTTCGCCGCCTTGGCCGAACATCTCGCCGTCGTTGAGAGCGAGGCGGGCGCGCTTGACGAAGAGGTCGTTGAGCTGGCTGTGGTTGAGACCAAGGGCACGGCAGTCGAGCCATACAAGGAACGAGGCTTGCGGACGCCAGGGCTTTATGGCGGGGATGTGGGTAGCGCAATAGCTTTCCACAAACTCTATGTTGGCTTCGATGTAGGCAAGCATCTCCTTGCGCCATGCCTCACCCTCGGACGTGAACGCTGCCATGGTGGCAATGGGAGAGAAAAGCGTGGGCTCGTTAAGCTCGTTGGCCTCAAGCCAGGAGTAGAAGCGGGAGCGGATGGTGGCATTGGGAATGATGGAGTAGGAACTTACGATGCCCGCGATGTTGAAAGTCTTTGACGGTGCACCGAAGGTGATGCTGCATTGTGCTGCCTTCTCGCTGACGGAGGCAAAGGGCGTGTGGCGGTTGCCGAAGAGTGCCATGTCGCAGTGTATCTCGTCGCTGATGACAATGATGTTGCGGTCGTGGCAGAATTCTGCAAGTCGGGTCAGCGTCTCCTTGCTCCAGCATACACCGGCAGGATTGTGGGGGTTGGAGAGGATGAGCATGCGGCACTTCTCGTCTGCCACCTTTGCCAAGTTGTCGAAGTCCATCTCGTAGGTGAAACCTTGTCCGTCGGGGTGGGAAGTCTCGACGAGGGGATTGTAGACTACCTCGCGGTGGTTGCCGAGAGGGGTAAGACGGAAAGGATGGTAGACGGGAGGCTGGATGATGACTTTTTCGTCTGGTTTTACAAACATGTTGATAGCCAAGCCGATGCCTTTCACTATTCCGGGTATGAAGGTCATCCATTGTTCCTCCACTTTCCATGAGTGGTGGCTTTCTATCCACGATGCAATCTGAGTCCAGTAGCCTTCGGGCATGACGGTGTAGCCGAAGAGTGAGTGCTCAAGACGTTGTTTCAGTGCGTCGGTGATGAACTGTGGAGTCTCGAAGTCCATGTCTGCCACCCATAGCGGCAGCAGGTCAGCGTCGCCGTATCGTTCCTGTAGCACTTCGTGTTTCAGGTCGCCGGTGCCTTTGCGGGAGATGATTTTGTCGAAGGGAAGCCTCACCCCCGATCCCTCTCCAATAGAGAGGGGAGAAGATGTGCTTGTCGGATTGTTGTTTGATATATTTTTCGTATTCATGCTTTAAGAGAATAAAAAGAATTAAAAATTAAAGAATTTGAGGCGGCCTTAACAGACCCCCTCCCCCCGATGGGGGACTCCCCCTAACTTAGGGGGAGAGTAAAGATACCACGAGCCTGGCATTCCTCCAGTAGGAGGACGGGTGTCTCACCCACCCCTCGCTTCAAAGCATTCCGGGCTTGCTCTGTATCTCAACTCCTCTCCTAAGATAGGAGAGGTGCCCCATAGGGGCAGAGAGGTATGAACCGCCTAAAGGAATTATCTCTTTTCTTGTATTTGTATTTTTTTTCGTGTGCAAAATTACTGCAAAGGTTTCAAATTCCCAAATAAAAGGCAATATTATTTATACCTTATTATAATATATAAGGGTTTAATGCCATATTTGTGGTAGAGAATATGCCTTTATTGTGGTATGCGGAATGCCACAAATGCGGTATTGTGACATTCGGGATTTCGCCGTACCTTTGCAGCAGAAAAATCAAACAACGATAATATGGTAAAAATAGCACGTAATTTGAGATAGCGCGAAGACCGGAAAACGAGGGGAAAACAATCGTGGCTTTGCTGCCCGACACAGGCGAGAGATACCTCTCTACGCAGTTGTATAATGCGAGGGAGGAGTGAAGAATTTTGGAGGGTAGAGGGAAGAGAAATGTTAAATATACTATAATAGGAGAAAAAGTCTTGAATAAATTTGGATATTTGTAAAGAAACCATTAACTTTGCACCCAGATTTTATATGATTAATTTTTCAACATAGGATAATGTATGTTTTGGCCAGTTGAACGCACAGACTGTCGTGAGACACTTTGATGTAAGTCAACTGGCTTTTTTGTGTCCCTATGTCTGCCCTTTTCCCGCTTTTAGTATGATGCTGTGCATGGAATGCCAGCAGCTATCACCCTGTCGCGTATGGAGTCGAGCTCTTCATGTGTGGCCTTTATGAGGCCATGGTCGGGAGTCTCGCGGTCGATGGTATAC
>CALZAP010000033.1 GCA_945614335.1 uncultured Prevotella sp. | reverse complement strand
CCTCCCTTGTAAGGGCCAATCACGTTGTTGTGCTGGATGCGGTAACCCATGTTGGTGTTTACCTTGCCTTGGTCGTCGGTCCATGTTACACGGAACTCGATAACGCGGTCTGGAATGCAAAGACGCTCAACGAGGTTTGATTTCTCAAACTCGGGGTGCTTGTTGTACTCTTCCTCGATGGTTGGAAGTACTTGGCTCACTGCCTGGATATACTCAGGCTCATTGGGGAATCTTTGCTTCAGTTCCTCTACTACTTGTTGTGCATTCATAATTATTTCTCCTTTTGTTGTTTATGTGTTATTATTTTCTTTCTTTTTTTGATTGCGGTTGCAAAGGTACAACATTTTCTTGAAAATACCAACAGTTTTCTTGAAAAAATTACAAAAAACTTTCTTTTTGCTACTTTTTGTTCGTTTTAGCTTACCTGTAACTTATTATTTTTGCAATTATATGCAGTTTTTTCGTTTCATCTGCCTTTTCCTTACTAAAGATAAAGAGGAGCTTTTCTTTGCGGAACGGATATTTTTTAGTACCTTTGTGCCCGATTATTTATAATATAATAATGTGTATGGGTTACAAACACGGATACAACACGAAGGGTGACTACAAGCACTTCGAAGTGACAGAGGAGAAACCTCTGCTTGAATATCTTCTTGCCAATGTGGGTGAGTCTCGCTCAAAGGTGAAGGCCACATTGCAAGGACGGGGAATAAAGGTGAACGGAAAGTGTGTGACACAGTTCGACTTTATGCTAAAGCCGGGCATGAAGGTTGCCGTGAGCCAGACTAAGCGAAACCAGTCGGCTTTCAAAAGCAGGTATGTGAAGATTGTATATGAAGACAGGTGGATTGTGGTCGTGGAGAAGAACGTAGGCATTCTGTCTATGGCTGCGGGACATTCGTCGCTGAACGTGAAGAGCGTGCTCGACGACTATTTTCACAAAAGCCGTCAGAAATGCAGGGCGCATGTGGTGCACAGGCTTGACCGTGACACAAGCGGACTGATGGTTTATGCAAAGGACATGGAGACGGAACAGATACTTGAACACAACTGGCACGACATCGTGTACGACCGGAGGTATGTGGCTGTGGTAAGCGGTGAAATGGAGGAGGACAACGGAACTATAGCCAACTGGCTAAAAGACAATAAGGCCTACGTGACATACTCGTCGCCTGTGGACAATGGGGGAAAATATGCTGTCACGCATTTCTTCACCCTCGACCGCACCACCGACTATTCTCTGGTGGAATACAAGCTGGAAACTGGACGCAAAAACCAGATAAGGGTTCATTCCGCCGATATGGGACATCCTGTGTGTGGCGACGTGAAATACGGTGATGGCAATGACCCTCTGCATCGTCTTTGCCTGCATGCCTTCCTGCTGTGTTTCACTCATCCGGTGACCCACGAGCGCATGGAGTTTGAAACTCCCATACCTACGCAATTCCGACAATTATTCAAGTAAGCGTTTCATCCATTGTAATTTCTCAACTCAACAATATGGAATCATTTGTATATTATCTTTTTATCCTGCTACTTGTGATAGTAGGTTTCTTTGTAGTAAAGAAAGTAGCTGGCTGCCTGATAAAGACTGTGGTGACAGTGGCTGTGATTGCCGCACTTGCCGCCATATATTACTTCTACCTCAGATAGCCTGTAGCAGACCCTGCAAGAAAAGGCTATCAGAGAAGTAGGCCGAGGGTGACTGTAAGCCCGTAGATGAAGATATTGCGTGCGGTTTCGCCAAGGCAAAGGTTGAGTGCCTTTCCGCGGTAGATGCGTTTGATCTTTAGCCAGGTGAAACTATGAAGAACCACGTAGATGGTAGGAAGGATGAAGGCAAGCGGATGGCCTTCTGCCCAAAACAGCAGGCAGAGGGCGTAAGCTATCCATCCTGTGGCAAGATAGAAACGAAGGGCGGTGGTAGCGCCAAATCTCACTACGATGGTTTGCTTGCCTGATTCACGGTCGGTGTCGCGGTCGCGGAAATTATTGACTATGAGCAGCGCATCGATGGCTATGCCGCAACCTACCGAAGCCCAGAAAACGGTCCAGGTAACGGTGTGGAACTGCAGGTAATAGACTGTTGTTACCGGTACGATGCCGAAGAACACCAGGACAAGAAGGTCGCCCATGCCCATATACGACAGGTGGGTGGTATAGAGAAAACTGAATATCACACACAACAGTCCGATGAGTATCATCTCCAGTCCACCGTAATATACCAGGGGCAGTCCGGTGGCGCAGGCTATGCAGGTGGTGGCGGCAATGGCGTGTTTCATCCTGTCGATGGTCACCCATCCTTGGGCGCAAGCCCTTCGCGGACCAAGTCGTTTTTCAACGTCGTCGGTTCCTTTTGCAAAGTCGAAGAAATCGTTGATGAAGTTGGCGTCTATCTGCATTAGCATCGCAAAGAGAAAGCATAGCACGGCAGCGGTCCAGTTGAAAGACACGAGGTCTGAGGCGGTGGTGTCGTTGTATGTGAGTGCCAGACCGATCATCACCGGAACAGCAGCTCCAGTGAGTGTCTTGGGGCGGGCGGCAAGAAGCCAGGCCTTTGGCGAATTACACTTTACTTCGTGATGTTTTCTGATGTTATTGTCATTATCTTGCATGGTTTACTGCTTTTTTGTCTTGTTTTGTTTGCAAAAGTAGAAATAATTGATTATATTTGCAAGCAAATTGAGATTTTTTAGCAATAATAATCATAAATATTCTCTATTCTACTGCATTATGGAAGGAAAAACAGCATCTCTTGATTTGGTGGAGTTTGTGGAGAAACATATTTTGCCAAAATACCAGGACTTCGACAAGGCTCATTCAACGGGTCATGTCATGAGGGTGATACGCCGGGCCTTGGAGCTGGCGCGCATTGTGGGGGCAGACGTCAATATGACATACGCCATAGCGGCATACCACGATATCGGCATGTCGGGGCCAAGGGCTGTTCATCATGTTACCGGAGGCAGGATACTTGCTTCTGACGCAAGGTTGAAGAAATGGTTTTCGGCTGAGCAGATAAAAATCATGAAGGAAGCTGTTGAAGACCACAGGGCGTCGGCATCGCATGCGCCACGTAGCGTATATGGAAGAATTGTGGCCGAGGCCGACCGTGACCTTGACCCCGAACAGGTGTTCTCGCGTGCTGTTCAGTTTGGACTTTCAAACTATCCGCAGCTTGACAAGGAGGGGCAGTGGAAAAGGTTTGTGGAGCACATGGGAAACAAGTATTCGGTAAATGGCTATATAAAACTATGGATTCCTCAGTCGGACAATGCGAGGAAACTCTCAATGCTACGCGACATTATTTCCGACCGCACCCGTCTGCGTGCCGTGTTCGATGCTATTTACGACAAGGAAGTTCAAGGGAGTTAGGAAGTTAGCATACTTACGCAAAAAAAGCGACGCCATCAGGAACCTTTGTCCTAACGGCGTCGCCTATTGTCAAATTATTATTTTCTCTCAAATTCTCCTTCGTTTTCACTATGGAGAAATTTCAATCCTCCTCCCGCGAAAAGGCTCAGCCTCACGGCTTTGCCTACATCATTGTTATCCTAAAAAATGAATCAATCTTTTTTCCTTAACTAATACCAGTGTTAAAACCTAAACTAACAATCTATTACCTAAACTAAAAACCTAAAATCAAATAACCTAAAACTAACAATCTATTACCTAACCAAAAACATTGTCTATGAAACAAATTATCTAAATAACTAAAAACCTATTCTTACTTATGTTTGGCATTCTCATGCCCTTTTGTCTTTTGACGATGCAAAGGTACTACTTTTTTTGTAATCTGTCAATAGAAAATCGGTACAAACTGTTAGAAATATCACTATTATTGATACAAATCAATCTATTGTGTGCGAACACAGGGTGTTTTTATGCTTTTTCACACTTTTTTATTGTGTGCGGGCACAACGGTTATTTCCTCCAGAACTGTGATGTGATGTCTATGAAGTTGTTTTCACTGTCTTTTTTATAAATTCTTTGGTTTGTTGTGGGTTCGCGCAAGCTTCCCAAGTGTTTGATGTAGGGTCCGAGCTTTATGTAGTCGAAGTTTTCCTTATTAATAATATAAGGTACGCGCGAGCGTCCGCTATACCATCCCACTTTTATTTCAGGATGTTGTCGATGAATGAACCTGGCGAGTGTCTCCACGTATTCAGGCTCTGCGTCGCCGCCCATGAAGCAAACACATGTGATTTCGCCCAGGCATGCTTTCACCATATTGTCAAGGCATGCAGCGGTGAGTGGCTGTCCGATGTCGCCCCATAAATATTGGCTGTGGCAGCCAGGGCAGCGGCATGGGCAGTTTGCTATGTTTATAGAGAGCGTCACCTCGTCAGGTATTTCCTGAAAGACGACGCCCGTATTTACATATTTCAGCATAATTGTTTCTTTTAGTTGACTTGTCAACTCGTTTACTTGTCAACTCTATTATAATATCTTCTTCCGGCCTCTTGCTGTCTTGCTTGTGAGAAGTTGCTTATTCGTTTCAGGTAGCCGATGATGCGTGTCATGTAGTCCACGTCTTTTGAGTGGCAGTGAGGACATTCCTTAAGGTATCTCTTGTCGATGTGTCCGCAGTCGTTGCAGATGGTGTTGGGAATGTTGAATGTGAAATAGTTGCAACCTTCTTTGGCGGCTATACGCAGTAGTTGGCGATATTGTTGCTGTGAGAGGTGTTCTTCAAGGTTCATGTGCAGAGCCGAGCCTCCTGTGAGGTGTTCGATATAAGGTGCGCCATGAAGCTGGAACTTGTCGATGATGCTAAGCGAATCGTCTTCCACTACGTAGAAATAGCTGTTGTAACAGTCGCGTGGGACAAAATATCCGTCTTCCCTGTCCCATTTGGCATGCTTTACTCCTACGTTTTCTGCCGGTATCATCTCGCAGTTGAACAACACATCCTTTGTTCTGTACTGCTTGTTGTATTTCTCTATTATTCCAAGAATGTCCTGTACAAACTTCTTGTAGTCCGGATTGTTTGTTATCTGAATTCCGCAGAATTCCGCAGCCTCTACGAGTCCGTTTACTCCAATGGTGAGATACTGTCTTGAGATGTTGATGTATCCGGCGTCGAATAGCGGCAGCATTCCGTGTTTTTGAAGTTCCTTAAGGTTTTCGTTGTATGCGAGCTGTACCTTATGGCAAAGGTCGACAATATCCGCAAGGAATTCCTTGTAGTCGATGTTGTTGTTCACAGCATACTGTATGCAGCGGTTGAGATTGATGGTGAGCACGCTTTTCGAGCCGGTGGACACACCACCTGCCCCAAGAGTATAGCTGAATCCGTTGTCTTGGATCTCGTTACGCAGTCGGCAGCAGCTTGACAGCGAGTCGGCGTTGTCGCTCATGTAAGTGAAGAACGAGTGGCCTTGGCTGTACATTTCGGCAGTGAAGTCGCCCCATTCCTCGTCTATCACGTCTCCGTCCTTGCAAAGCAGTGCCATGGTTTCAACGGGGAAGGTGAGCATGGTCTTGGTGCGTTCGGCGTTGAACCATTTCATGAATCGCTTTTGCAGCCACGACAGTCCGTTCCAGTCGGGCTTCGACCCGTCGGGGAAGTAGAAGTCGCCGAAGAGGCTTTCGAAATATGGCTTGTCGTAATATGCTATGTTCCAGAACACTGCCTGGTAGTTGCGTGCTCCTGTCGGTTGGTTTATTGAGTATACTATCTGTTCAAAACAGTCGGTTATCATCTTGTCGATGGTGCGTTGGCGTAGCGACAGGTCAACCACTTTGTCGGCTTCCTTGTAGTAGTCCTTTCCATATTCTTTGCCAATGAAGTAGTTAAGGTACATGAGAAACTCAGGAGTGGCGCATGCACCGCTCAGCATGCTCGACACCATGAACACCATGTTTACAAATCCTCCGCAGAACGATTTCAGGTTTGTCGGTGCCGTTGAGTTGCCTCCAATGGATGTTGTTCCTCCTATCAGCCATGGATACATGGTGATGGAAGCACAATAGTTGGCCAGCGAAGTCTCGTCGTTCTTATATATAAAGTGGTGTGTGAGCAGGTCGATGTATCTTTCAGAGAGTTCCTTGCCATACATGGCCTTTATGCGGTCGGTGAGCAGTCGGCGGTTTAGGCGTATGAAGTTCGACTTTGGCAGTTCGCCGATGAGCGTTGCGATGTTTTTGTGCTCTACGTTTGCATTGGCGTCATATTTTGAGCCGGTAGCTGCGTTGGCAGCCTCGCAGTAGTCGGTGAGGAACTTCAGCTTCTCCATTGTCTCGCGGTCTTCGGTATGTCTCTGCCTGTAGAGCATAAACGACTTTGCCACTTGGTAAAAGCCCTCTTTCATGAGAGCTTCTTCCACTTGGTTTTGTATGTCTTCCACCTTTATTCCCTCGTGGATGTCAAGATGGCTGATGATTTTTGAAATAAGGCTTAGATCTGCCTGTACTTCAACACTTTGGAATGCCTTCACTATGGCATTCATGATTTTGTCGAGTGAGAATCTGTCTTGTGATCCGTCTCTTTTTGTGATAGTAAAACTCTTAAATTCCATGTTATGGTTGTACTTTTTGGAAAACTTTTCTTTTATTTTATTTATTGAAGTTTTCTATTTTGGAAAACTCTTGTTTGTTTTTGATTGTTATGCTTTCCCATTTCTGGAAACGCTAACCGGCTGCAAAGTTACAACAAATTATCAAAAATGAAAGGTTTTGGAATGTAATTTCTCTAAAAAAACATTAATTTCGGGAATATAAAAATCCCCAAGCCTCATGTAGTTTTTTCTGAGGTTTGGGGACTTAGTGATGATATTTGTCCTTAGTCGCTGGCAATGAACTGTTTGCAGGACTGCTATTTCTTCTTTGCTGCTTTTTTATGACGCAGCTTTGGTATCTTAATTTTTGTGCCTTCTTTCAGCGGTTCGTTCTCGCTTACACCGTTTAGCACTTCCAGGTAGCAAGACATTCCAGGACCTAATAGCGAGGAGGCGATTTTTCCAACTGTTTGTCCTTGGCGAACTATTACATATTTGTCGATGCCTACTATTACGTATGCTCCAGTTCTAACGCGAGCATCCATGGTGTTGTATTTTGAGAAGTCTTCGTTGTTGTCGTCAACCTCAGTCTTTTTACTCTTCTCAGGTTCTTTGTTTGTGGCTTTGTCAGCCACAGTGTCCTTTGCGGTTTGTTTTGCGCTATCTGTCTTTGCCTTTTCAGCTTCTTTTGTAGCTTTTGCCTCTTCAGCCAGTCGTTTTGCCCTCATATCCTCGTTTTGTTTGTCGAGAAATGTTGAGTATTTCGAAATTTGCGAAGTCTTTTCCTGATGTTTGCCTTCTTCTATTCCGTACAGATAACCTACGTAGGCAGAGGCTGCCATGAGCAACAGGCATGCTGCTATTGACAAGAGAATTGTGACATAGCTGTGGCCTTTCTCTTCTTTGAAAGCATCTTCTGCTTCTTCTTCAGTATCTTCTGTCTCTTCTTCTACTACAGTTTCTTCAACATTTTCTTCCTCAACTGCTTCCTCAACAATTTCCTCGTCTGGTGATTCTGGAGTTTCTGGAGTTTCTTCCGCTGTTATTTCTTCTTTGATGATGTCCTTGTTGTCTTTGTAGTTGTTTTCCTCTGTAGCTATGTCTTGAACTTCCTCTTGTATTTCCTCCTCTTGAGTTTCTTCTTGTATGTCTTCTACTTCTTCTTGTATGTCTTCTACTTCTTCTTGTTTGTCGTTGTTTTCGTTGCTGTTCGTTTGTTTGTCAATGTCAGAGAAGTCCACGCCGTCGTTAAGTACTACGGTTTCAAACTGCGCGAAAGGTCTGTTCACCATTTCCTTCATCACGCTGTCGGGTGTGAATGTAATTTTTTGGTGTCCATTGATGAGTACCCTTTCGCCTGTGTTTACGTTCACGCTTTCCCTTGGGTCAACATCAATGATTTTGAAAGTACCGAATCCTTTTATCTTTACTATTTTGTCGGTTTCGAGTCCTTCCTTTACTATATCGAAAATGGCGTTTACAAACTTTGTAGCGTCATCGTTTGAAAGTCCGTTTTTCTTAACGAGTATAGTGGCCAGTTGCTGTATTGAGTATTTGCCCATGATTATTTTTCGCCTCCTTTCTTCACTTTGTCTTTCCATGTGGCAGCCGGTTTGAAGTTCAACACGAGTTTAGGTGGGACGAGCATTCTCTGTTGTGTTGAAGGGTTGACCATGATGCGTTCAAGTTTCTTTTTTATGTCGAAAGTGCCGAAGCCGGGTATAGCCACACAGTTCCCCTCTTGGAAACCGTCGCTCATTTTGTCTATGACATTGGTCACCATGCGTTGAGTGTCTGATGCCGTATAGCCCATGCGTACAGACAGTCGTTGTATGAATTCCTTGTTGTTCACGTTTCTTTTATATTTTAGTGTATACGCATCTATTCCACTTTGGCATATAGGTCGAATTCCTCGGAGTCGGTGATTATGGCATCCACCATCTGACCTACTCTTAGTCTTTTTCCTTCAACCGGTATGAGCACTTCCGGGTCTACTTCAGGTGAGCAGTATTCGGTTCTTCCCACATAGTAGTTGCCTTCTTTTCTGTCAATAACAACCTTCATTGTTTTCCCCACCTTTTCAGCTTCCAGTTCAGCGCTTATTCTCTGTTGCAGAGCCATGAGTTTGTCGAGTCGTACCTGTTTTATTTCCTCTGGCACGTTGTCTTCATAGTTTTCTGCAGAGAAAGTGCCTTCTTCTTCAGAGTAAGCGAACGCTCCCATTCTTTCAAATCTCACTTTTCGTGTAAATTCCATGAGTTCCTCGAAGTCTTCCTCTGTTTCACCCGGGAATCCAACCATGAGAGTGGTTCTGAGGTGTATTCCCGGCACTTCTTTTCTGATTCTTTCTATCAGGCTGTAGGTTTCTTCCTTTGTCACGTGCCGGTGCATTCTCTGCAGCATGTTGTCGGAGATGTGCTGTAGTGCGATGTCGAGATATTTGCATACGTTCGGTTTCTCCCTCATCACCTTCAGCAAGTCCCACGGGAAGTGGGCAGGGTAGGCGTAGTGTAGCCTTATCCATTTCACGCCTTTTATGTCGGCCATTTTTGATACCAGTTCGGCGATATGCTGTTTTCCGTCGATGTCTATTCCGTAGTAGGTGAGTTCTTGTGCAATGATTTGGAATTCCCTTGTGCCGTTTTCCGCGAGCTGTCTCACCTCATCGAGAATTTCATCCATAGGTCTGCTAACGTGTTTTCCTGTTATGATAGGAATGGCGCAGTAGGCGCAGTTACGGTCGCATCCCTCGCTGATCTTTA
>CALZAP010000032.1 GCA_945614335.1 uncultured Prevotella sp. | reverse complement strand
CCACCTTGGAGTTAGGATTAGCCTTCATGTATTCGGCAATCTCACGAACCTTCTGCTTCTCGACATTGGTAATAGAGGTGCTGCGGATGGTGAAGAACACATCGCGGCGAATTGGCTGAACCACTGCCGGAACTTCCTTCTCTACAACTTTCTCAACTACCTTCTCAACCACCTGCGGCTCAACAACTGGTGCCTGCTCGGCAACAACGGCACGAGTTGTGTAGGTCTTGCCAAGGTTTAACTTCACTCCTGCAAGGGCATTGAAATACCAGTCGGAGTTGCCGGCCTTCTTGGAGTTGAAGTGGTCGCTCAGTGTATTGGCATTGAACTCAACACCTACACTAACAGCATCGCTCACGCGGAAGTCGGCTGTAACACCAGCCTGACCGGCAAGGCGAGCCTTTGAACCATGCCAAAGGTAACGGAGCGGCTGATAGCCGTCGGTATACTCCTGGTATTTTGCAATGGCATCGTTAGCTTCACAAGCCTCGTCGTTAGAGAAGGCAATGTTAGCGCCTACACCGGCGAAAATGCCGAGGTTGAAAACACGTGTAGGATTGTAACCACAGATGAGGTTCGACAGGTTAACAGTAACGTCAACCATAGGAGCCACATACTTCCACTTCCATTCGAAAGTTTTGGTGTCAAACTCCGAACCGGCTTTACTCTGCCATGCGTTGACGGCCAGGCGAGCTCCAAGTACCGGGCTGAAGTTATAACCTACACCAATCTGAGCATTATAGCTATTCAATTTTCCAAAATCCAACTCACCGAGGGTGTGCTGAATGCCGAGGGGCTGAACCTGCACATACCAGTGAGGATTGAAGACATATTCCGTCTTAGCCTGAGGCTCCTGTGCGGATGCCGAGAGGCATACCGCAGACAGGAGACAAGCCATTATCGTCTGTTTGATTTTCATTACTTTCGTAGTTTACAAATTCAAAAAATCTTATTAGCGTACTGGCTGGATGTAGTACCTTACACGGCTCTGCTTACCAGAGAAGTCAACAGCGAAGTATGAAACCTCGAAGATGTAGTTGGCATAGTCAGACTTTGTAACGAATGGGAAGTCACGAACAACACCAGATACTACATTGCCAATCAGGCTACCACCATTTGAGTTAGCATACTTAAGCGCCTCAATACACTTTGCATCATTGGTGTGGAGAGCGTCCTTTGTACGGTCTGGGCTGTAAACGTTAGTTACAACAACCATCTTCTTACAAGCAGGAGCAAGAAGTTCAGCAGTGTAAGATGAAGCAACCATTGTCAACTCGCTCTGAGCACCACTTGAAAGTTTAACCACTGAAGGAGTGTATACATTCTGGTTAACCATCCTGTAATCACCGTTTCCATCGGTAATCATAAGGGCTGGCTGAAGCTTTGAGTCGATATTCTTGATAAAGTTTTCAACCTTGTTAAGAACCTTGTTCACCTTCTTGATTACGTTGTTACCCTTAGAAACATACTCGTTAATCTTGCCATTAACCTGATTCTCAAGGTCTGAAATAATCAAATCAATATCGTGGTTCATTGAAGCAGCGATATCATTCTGATAGTTACCGAGGATTTCGTAAAGTTTGTCGCTGCAATCGAAAGAACCGATCTTGTTTCCTTCATTGTCATATACATCACCCTTCAACTGATATCTGCTTGGATCCAGCGGATCGAGAGTTACATGAGAGCCCTCAAACGAGATGTGTGCATCATTAACGTAAGCAAAACGCTTGTTAAGGAATGAAGCTTCTCCCACGCTGAACTCATAAGAAAGAGGTTTGATATATGTGAGTGCAAGGTTGTAATTAGAGTAGATAGAGTTCGTCTTTTTGCTCTCAACATTGCCAGCTGCATCATAAACATAAGACTCATAAGAAGCCTTTACTGCATTAGCATCAAGTACATTAGAGAACGAAGCATAGAGGGTGGTTGCCATATCTGTAAGGTTTACACCATTCTTATAGTCAAGAATATCCTTTGCAACATCCTTAAGGTCACCAAGGTTAATACGAGCCTTGAGTGAAGAAATGTCAGACTCCTTAACATATGCCTTTGCCTCATAGAAGCCATTGTCGGCACGAGTCCAGCCGAATGTCAGTTTATAGTCTGACTTCTTCAGCAGGTCAAGAGTCATTTTTGACTCTTCACCAATACTGTTCTCAAGTTTAAGTTGCTGATTCTCGAAGTTTACAGTATTAGGATTGATGGTAACATAGAGAGTACCTGCATAAGCACCCTTTGTAGTCTTTTCTGCTTCAGATGCATAATCATAAACATACTGTCCTGCATCAGCAAGATGCCATACAAGATTATTAAATGCATCCTCGCCCCAAACAGTAAGGATTTCTTCGTCTGTAACAGCCATGTTAGAACCAACGAAATCAGAAGGACTCCAACCTGGGAAGTTTACGCCATCAGGATTTGTTGCACCAGCCTCACCACAATAAGCAGCGAGCATAGTAGAACGCATGTCGAGCGGGAGGTTCATGTAACCAATCATTGGGTTAACAGTACCCTGTACGATGATGCCAGTAACGAGAGCCTGGAGGCTCTTGTTCAGAGCAGCGATAGCTGATTTATTGGCATTAACCACCGGCTCAAGTGCATCGATTTGATCCTGAACGGTCTTAACGGCAGCCTTGTAAGCATCCTCGAGGTCTTTCAGAGTGCCAGTATAACCGCCTTTGAGAGCAGTAATTGCATTATCTGTTATAGTCTTGGCCAAAGCCTTAACTTGGTCTTCGGTGATATGAGCCTGTTTCTCAAGTGCATCTACTCTACTCTGAAGATTTGTGACATCAGAGCGAAGTGCAGTAATCTTGTTGTTAAGTCCAGTGAGATCAACCGAGCTGCCTGAGCAGTTTGCGATATGCTGCTTAAGGAGTTGCTCAAGGGTGTTAGCCTTTAACAGTGCAGCGGCAGCGTCAGACTTTGCCTGTGCAGCATCGGCAATCAACTGCTGGAGTTTTGGAGTCCAAGCCACGATAGCGTCGTTAAAGCTGTTGATTGTGTTCTGGATTTTAGTTATCTTAACCTCATTAGCCTGTGCGAGTGCAAGTGCAGCAGATGCATCAGCAGCAGCTTGTGTGGCAACTGTATTGAGGTCGTTGATAAGACCTGCAAGACGAGTGTCTTCTGCCTGAAGATTAGAGATTGCAGTCTCTGTAGTTGTCTTCAAAGTGTTCACAGTTCCCGTGAGGACAGAGATAGCTGTCTCAAGTTCAGAAATCTTTGTTGTGTAAGCCTCAATCTGTACATAGTACTTGTCGGCCTCTTCCTTTGTCAGATAGTTCTGACCTTTGAGTTTGTTCTCAACAGCAGTGAGACGGTCCTTGATGGCGTTGCACTCAGTCTGGCAAGCCTGCTTTGCAGACTCAAGGCTGCTGATTTGGTCCTGAAGAGTCTTCACCTGAGCCTCAAGGAGCTGCTTCAGAGTCGCATTCTGATTCTGCAATTCGCCTCTGAGGTCGGCAATTGCATCCTCGTCTGTATCCTTACAGGAAACAAACGAACCCATGGCGACAAAGAACAATGCCACCACGAGGAAACCATTGATAAATTTCTGTTTCATTGTACCTAATATTATTGTTTATACTTAATTATTTTCTTCGCAAACGAGCACGAAAAGATATATTCTCATAGGAATTTTTCATAACGCGCCAGTTGACAATAGCTTATAATCCGCTACAAAATTAATCTTTTTTATTGTACCAACAAAGTTTTTCTGTGTTTTTTTTTAGAAAAATATAAAAATATTCGATTTTGCTGCTTATTTTACTCTTTTTTTTGTCTTTACACCTTATTATATATATAAGAGAAGGAATAATAAACACTTGAATAACTGCACGTATATTTTACTATGTTAGGGAATAATGTCTTACATTTGACGTGGCCTGCACTATAAGTATGCTCAGTTCGAAAAGCAGATACATCGGGGCGGAAACGGCAAGGAGCGTGAAGACATCCGACGTGGGAGTGATGACGGCTGCCACCGACAATATGAGTACCACGGCATGCTTGCGATAGCGCCTCATGAAGGCAGCGGAAAGGAAACCGAGCTTGGCAAACATCCATGAAAGGACAGGTATCTCAAACACTATTCCCATAGACAATGTCAAGGTCATCAGAGTACTGATATAAGAGTCGAGTGTGATCATATTTGCCACTTCGCCACTAACCTGATAAGTGCCCAAGAAGCGGAAAGTGAGCGGAAAGACTACAAAGTAGCTTACCGCCACGCCCACGAGAAAGAGCAGATAGCCATAGCCCACCACCCTGACCACATACCGTCGCTCATGGGCATAGAGTGCTGGTGAGACAAAACGGAACAATTGGTAGAGTGCGTATGGCGAAGACAATATTACTCCGGCACACATGGCAGTCTTCATGTGTATGACAAACTGTTGAGCCAAGCCTGTGCTGACAAGCTGTACATGGAAAACGTCTTCCGCCTCACTGCCAGTGAGGGCCGACAGGGCATAAAGCACGTTATAGGTGACGAACCCTGGCTCTTTCGGTGCGAGAACAAGGGCAAACAGCTGTTCCTTGAAAAAGAAAGCCACGATGCCGAAAACCACTGTCACCGTTAATATCTTGATGATGGCGGCACGTAACGCGTCAAGATGCTCCCAGAAAGTCATTCCTCAGCTTTTGAAGTATCGTCCTTGTCGTTAAGTCCTTCCTTGAACGAGCGTACACCTTTACCCAGCCCTTTCATCAGCTCGGGTATCTTTTTACCTCCGAAAAACAGGAGTACCACCAAGGCTATCAGTAGCACTTCCTGAAAGCCTATTCCTCCTATAAAAAGAATATTGTTCATTGTTGTATATATATTATAATAATGTCGATTCCCTTTTCAGTTTATCCACGAAGTCACTTATTTTGTGCAGTTCCCTTGGAATTTTTATTCGTTGGGGACAATGGGAGACACACTGGTCGCAGCCTATGCAGTGGTCAGCCTGCCTCACTTTGGGTATGGCGCGGTCGTAGCTTACGAGATAGGCGCGGCGGGCGCGACGGTAATTCTCGTCTTGCACATCGTTTGGTATGTTTCCCTCGTTGAGACACTTGTTGTAGTGATGGAATATTGCCGGGATGTTGATGCCGTAAGGGCATGGCATGCAATAGTCACACTCGTTGCACGGAATGCTGTTCAAGCCGGCTATATGGTTGGCAATGTCTTTCAGGAACGCCATGTCGTCGTCGTTGAGAGGAACGAGTGGACAATAAGAGCGAAGGTTGTCCTGAAGATGTTCCATAAGGGTCATGCCACTCAGCACGGTAAGCACGCCGGGAAATGTGCCGGCAAAGCGGAACGCCCAAGACGCCACACTTCGTTCCGGGTCGCGTTGCTTAAGGCGTGCCACGATGAAGTCGGGCACCCGTGCAAGTCGTCCGCCGAGGAGTGGCTCCATTATTATGGCAGGAATGCCTCGCTTTTGCAGTTCACCATAAAGATAAACGGCATCGATGTTTCCCGGATTGGTGGCCGTGGCATGTTCCCAGTCTACATAGTTGAGCTGTATCTGCACAAAGTCCCAATGGTATTTGTCATGCTGCTGAAGCAGGTAGTCGAACACCTTTACATCGCCATGGAATGAAAAGCCGAGGTTGCGTATGCGTCCTGCCTTCCGCTCTTCCACGAGGAAGTCGAGCATACCGTTATCCATATAGCGGTTGTTCAGTTCTTCCATACAGTCGCGTCCTCCACCTACAGCATGAAGCAGCATATAGTCGATGTAGTCCACCTGTAGTTCCTTGAAAGAGTTACGGTAGATTTCCATCGAGCCCTCCCTGCTCCATGACTCGGGATTGAAGTTGGACAGCTTTGTGGCGATGAACACTTTTTCCCGAGGATAGCGTTTCAGGGCTATGCCAGTGGCGCGTTCTGAAAAGCCACGGCAGTAGGCTGGCGACGTGTCGAAGTAGTTCACTCCATGTGCGATGGCATAGTCAACGAGTCTGTTCACCTCTTCCTGGTCTATTTCTTCCTCGTCCTCGTTGTCGGCTCCCGGTTTCGGTCGGTGAGGCAGTCTCATCATGCCATATCCGAGAAGCGACACCTTGTCGCCTGAGGTAGGACAAGTGCGCATCTCCATCTTGCCGGTAGGCACTTCCCCGTCAGCCTCCGACTTTGTCACGCTTGCGTTATCGCTTTTCCCCTTGCAGGAAGCCATGCCAGCAGTCACAAGTCCGGCCACTCCGAGGGTCTTTATGAATTCACGTCTGGTAATATCTGTATTCATTGTTACTCAGGTTTCGTTAATAATTACTGTGCCTCTCGTGTCCCTCAACATATATTGCACTATATGGACGGGCGGGACAGAGATGCTCGCATGCACCACAGCCGATACACCGTTCGGTATTAACCACAGGTATTTTCAGCGACTCTTCGTCCTCGCTGTCTATTGGCACCATCTGTATGGCACCCGAAGGACAGTGTCGGGCACAATTGCCACAGCTAACCCCATCGGTCAGGGGTATGCAGTTTTTCTTCACCCAAACGGCATGACCTATTCTTGTCGACGACTTCTCTTCAACCGTTATGGGCTTTATGGCATCTGTAGGACACACATCGGCACACCGAGTACATTCCGGACGACAATAGCCTCGTTCGAATGACATCTCAGGCTGCATGAACGTTTCCAAGGACGATGACGGACGGAGCACACCGTTTGGACATGCCGAAACACACAGCTGACAAGAGGTGCAATGTCGCGCCAGATGATGAGCACTTAAGGAACCTGCGGGCAAAACGGTAGTGGCACGATTGGGAGCTACCTTGTCTTCCACCACGGCAAGACCGCCGTCGACCTTCTTGGTCTGAGCCTCAACAGCAGCAGACACTGCCAATGCGGTAGTCGCCGTGATAAACGTCCTGCGTCCGTTGTCCTCCACTGGTTCTTCTGTCTTATGTTTTTTCACAGAACCATAACCAAAGCTTATCGCTCCATGCTTACATGTGTCCAAGCAGTTCATACATGCCACGCAACGGCTATAGTCCACCTTGTGATGCTTACCGTCGATACAAGAAGCCTTGCATTTCTTGGAGCAAAGGCCACAACGGTTGCACTTGCTCTCGTCTATCCTGACTTTCATGAACGAGAAACGGGAGAGATAACCAAGAATGGTTCCCACCGGACAGATGGTGTTACACCAAGTGCGTCCGCCACGCCACGCGAGTATGAAAAGCACGACAAAGGTGGCAAGAGCCACTAAGAATGTCGGCAACGATTTAATCCATACGTCAGTGGAATAAAAGGCATAACTGTCGGCACGCTCAGCGACAGAGGTAATCAGGTTGTTGCCCAAACGATAGACAGGGGCAAACAAGTTTGAAGCTATGCGTCCGAATGCGCTATAAGGTGCTATAAGCCATGCCACCGCCTGCAGTCCAAAGGCAAAGAGAACGACGAAAGCAGAGAATACGCCCCACCGAAGCCATCGCAGCTCACGTGAATATCCATAAGGAGCCTTTTTCCGTTTTCCCCTGCGTCCCACCCAGGCCATCAGGTCCTGGAGAATGCCCAAGGGACAAATCACTGAACAATAGACACGACCCAGGAGCAACGTAAGAATCACAAGGACAAGGAGCACGAGTCCGTTGGCCGCCAACAAGGCAGGCAAGAACTGTATTTGGGCCATCCAAGCCAACCAGGCATGAGCCACTCCTGTGAGGTCGAGGAAGAGCAACGTGAGGCCAACGAAGAAAAACGACGCGAGCGTCAATCTGATTTTTCTCAGCATAACTATGGTATTTCTAATGATTTTCGGTGCAAACTTACTCATTTTTTTCCAAACAACACACATTATTATAAAAAAAAAGAGCCAGAATGTGCTTTTTGCATATTAATTTAGTAACTTTGCAGCCGAAAATAAAAAAAACTTCTATATATGATACAATCTATGACAGGTTACGGCAAGGCAGTCGTGACCCACGGAGACAAGAAAATCAACATTGAGGTAAAGTCGCTCAACAGCAAGGCGCTTGACCTTTCAACACGCATCTGTCCTCTCTACAGAGAGAAGGAAATTGAGATAAGGCAGACCATTGCCCAGAGACTTGAAAGGGGAAAGGTGGACTTTGCAGTATGGACAGAGAAGAATGCCGCATCCGAAGCCACGCCCATCAACAAGGAGCTGATGAAGGCTTACTACAAGCAGATTATCGACGTTGTGAACACAACTGGCATTCCGCAGCCGGAAGACATCTTCGCCACAGTGCTACGCATGCCGGACGTAATGTCCAAGACTGAGATTGAAGAGCTTTCTGACGAGGAGTGGAACACTGTAAGGCAGGGTATCGACAAAGCCCTGACACAGCTCATAGAGTTCAGACAACAGGAAGGTGCCGCACTCCAGCAGAAGTTTGAAGAGAAAATTGACAACATACAAGCCCTTTTGCAAGCCATCGAGCCTTACGAGAAGATGAGGGTGGAAAAGATACGCCAAAGAATCATCGACGGACTTTCAACCATTCCTGAGGTGGACTACGACAAAAACCGTCTTGAGCAGGAACTCATATACTATATTGAGAAGCTCGACATCAGCGAGGAGAAACAACGACTGGCAAACCACCTGAAGTATTTCCGCGAGACCATGAACGAGGAAGATCACGGAGTGGGAAAGAAACTCGGATTCATCGCACAGGAGATGGGACGCGAGATAAACACCACCGGTTCGAAAAGCAACCAGGCGGAAATGCAGAACATCGTGGTGAAGATGAAAGACGAGCTGGAACAGATAAAGGAACAAGTACTGAACGCTTTATAATATGAACGGCAAACTGATTATCTTCTCCGCCCCGTCGGGATCGGGCAAAAGCACTATCATCAACTGGCTGATGAGCGAGCACAAGGAACTCTGTCTCGCATTCTCCATATCTTGCACAAGCCGTGCGCCAAGAGGCACTGAACAGAACGGAGTGGAATACTTCTTCCTCACGCCAGAGGACTTCAAGGCAAAAATAGCCAACGACGAATTCCTTGAATATGAAGAGGTGTACACCGACAGGTTCTACGGAACCCTGAAGTCGCAGGTGGAAAGCCAAAGGGCTGACGGACAAAACGTGGTGTTCGACGTAGACGTAAAAGGTGGCTGCAACATCAAGCGATATTACGGCGACAAGGCGTTGAGCATCTTCATACAGCCACCATCGGTGGAAGAGCTTCGCCGACGCCTGAACTCCCGTGCCACCGATGCGCCGGAAGTGATTGAGCAACGCATCGCCAGGGCAGAATACGAGCTTGGCTTTGCGCCTCAGTTTGACAGGATTGTCGTAAACGACGACCTGGAGAAAGCAAAGGCTGAGACATTAGAGATAATACGTGAGTTCTGCAAGGAATGACAACATCTTAGTAGAGTGATGAATATCGGCATACTCGGAGGGTCG
>CALZAP010000031.1 GCA_945614335.1 uncultured Prevotella sp. | reverse complement strand
GGCACCCATGCCGGCCACATCGCCCACATTGTCGCCTACATTGTCGGCAATGGTTGCAGGATTTCGAGGGTCATCTTCCGGGATGTTGGCTTCAACCTTACCCACGAGGTCAGCTCCCACATCGGCAGCCTTTGTATATATTCCACCTCCTACACGGGCAAAGAGAGCCTGTGTGGAAGCTCCCATTCCGAAGGTAAGCATCGTTGTGGTGATTGTGATAAGGGCCATGTTCGAGCCATGATAAAAATAGCTTAGCACGAGAAACCAGATGGCAATATCGAGCAATCCCAATCCTACCACGACAAGTCCCATCACAGCACCACTTCTGAATGCCACTTTCAGTCCGTTGTTAAGGCTTTTGCGTGCAGCATTTGAAGTACGTGCAGAAGCGTAGGTGGCTGTTTTCATGCCAAAGAAGCCGGCGAGTCCGGAGAAGAGTCCACCGGTGAGGAAGGCAAACGGCACCCATGGATTCTGAACTATCAGTCCATAGGCCATGAAAGCGAATATTATGGCCAGCACCACAAACACTATGGCCACTACCTTATATTGCTGTCTAAGGTATGCCATTGCTCCACGCCTTACATACTCGGCAATTTCTGCCATTCTAGGTGTTCCCTCGTCTTCCTTTTTCATTTGACGGAAGAAATACCATGCCATGCCCAATGCCACAAGCGATGCTACAGGCACGAGCCAAAAAACCAACGGAATGTTCATAATTTAATAATTTTTTGTTATTCTTCGTCGACATAGTCTTCGAGACTGCCAGCTTCCTCGTCAGGATCTGTCTCAATAACAAATGTCGTGCGATAGTTGTCCTCGTTGAGATCATCATCGTTAAAATCGGTAGGTTCCTCGATTTCATCGTCGATGTCATCATGGTTCTTGTAATCGTCGATAGGCAGGTCGTCCTCATCGGTCTTGGGTTGCAGCTGCAGTCGCGGCTTCTCCATCTGCGGCTTCACTTTCACGAAAATGGCTTCCACCCATGTGCCTTTAGCAACCTCGAGCACTTCGAATCCGTCGGCAATCTTCTTGTCGTACATTCCACCAGGTTTGTGCAGTCTGTTTTGCGGCAGCGTTGTGGTTGAGATTTCAAATCCGCTTTCAATGATGTCCTGTATGCTCTGCGGCAGGGAATCCCATCCGCCTCCGAAATTGCGCTCAAGCACTTCCACGAGCTTGGCCGCGGAAATATGGGTAATATTTTCGTATGTGAGATCGCTCACCCTCATAATAGGTCTTTTTTTTATTGCCCATGTAATCTTCAGGGTTTCGTCGATTTTCACAGTCGCAATCTTATAGCCCATCTTCTCATATTTCCCTTTCATGAGTTTAGTGTCGTCCTTTAGCTCTTCCACGAGGAATGCCGTCTTGATGATGTCGACATATCGACGCAAGTTGTCCTTTACCTCTGTGTCTTTGTCGGCACCTTCCCACATTCTAAAGATGTCGTTCTCCTGAACATCCCACACATTGCTTTTCGTAAGCGTTTTTAACGTGAGAGCTTTCTTTGTTGTTTCTTCTTTCATACTGTTTATTTATTGCTTTTTTGTTTTTTCGCTGCAAATGTATATACTTTATTTTATTTATACAAGTATTTTGGGAATAAAATTTATAAAAAAAAAGCTTTTTTATTTTGTATTGTCTAAAACTTGCACTACCTTTGTATAAGATAGGCGGCGTTTTAACAATAAAAATAAAAAAAGTGCCTTTTTTATTTTGTATTGTCTAAAACTTGCACTACCTTTGCAGAAAAAAGAAAGATGTCACAACCATTAGCAGAACGATTGCGCCCAAGGACACTCGACGATTATATCGGCCAAAGCCACCTGGTGGGTGAGGGGGCAATACTACGCAAGATGATAGATTCCGGACGCATCACCTCTTTTATATTATGGGGCCCGCCTGGAGTAGGAAAGACCACACTAGCCCAGATTGTGGCCTCAAGGCTTGAAGTGCCTTTCTTTACGCTCAGCGCCGTGACAAGCGGAGTGAAAGACGTAAGGGAAGTGATAGAAAAGGCGCAGAACAGCCGGTTTTTCAACACATCATCACCTATCCTGTTTATCGACGAGATACACCGGTTCAGCAAGTCACAGCAAGACTCCCTATTAGGGGCAGTGGAAAGAGGCATCGTGACACTTATCGGAGCGACAACAGAAAACCCGTCGTTTGAAGTGATACGCCCCCTACTCTCCCGTTGCCAAACCTTCGTGTTGAGATCGCTTGAGCGCGACGACTTGCTGAAACTGCTCGACAGGGCTTTGACCACCGACGTGGAGCTAAAAAACAAGAATGTTGCGGTCAAAGAAACAGATGCGCTATTGAGATACAGTGGAGGCGACGCACGCAAACTGCTCAACATACTCGAACTGATTGTCGATTCGGAGGGCGACGGACAAATCGTCATCACCGATGACATTGTGGCAAAACGACTTCAACAGAATCCTCTGGCATACGACAAGGACGGTGAGATGCACTACGACATCATATCGGCTTTCATAAAAAGCATAAGGGGCAGCGACCCTGACGCAGCTCTCTACTGGCTCGCCAGAATGATAGAAGGGGGCGAAGACCCGAAGTTCATTGCCCGACGACTGGTAATCAGTGCCTCTGAGGACATTGGCTTAGCAAACCCCAACGCGATGCTCATGGCCAACACCGCCTTCGACTGTGTAAACAAGATTGGATGGCCGGAAGGAAGAATACCACTGGCTGAAGCCACCGTCTACCTCGCCACCAGCCCCAAAAGCAACTCGGCGTATCTCGCCATCGACAAAGCCCTGTCCATCGTGCGCGAGACTGGCAACCTCACTGTTCCTCTCCATCTGCGCAATGCACCGACATCGTTGATGAAAGACCTCGGGTACCATGACGGATACAAATATCCACACGACTACCCAGGACATTTCACCCCGCAACAGTACATGCCAGACGAACTAAAAGATCAGCAGATATGGCAACCGCAACACTCACCTGCTGAAGATGTGATGGCACAAAGAATGAAAAATTATTGGAAAAAAGAAAACTAAAAGACACACGAAAATGAAAATTGTAGTATTAGACAGTTATGGAATGAATCCAGGCGACCTTTCATGGGACGCACTAAAAGAACTCGGCGAAGTGACCATTTATCCTCGCACCAGCGAAGATGAAGTTTACCAACGCTGCGTAGAAGCCGATATTGTTCTGACAAACAAAGTCGTTTTCGACGCAGACACCATTTGGGAACTGCCCAACCTCAAATACATAGGAGTGTTGGCCACGGGATACAACGTGGTCGACACGGAGGCGGCACGCGACAATGATATAGTAGTGACAAACATCCCGGCTTACAGTACAGACAGTGTAGCCCAGTTGACGTTTGCCCACATTCTTTCAATAGCGAACCGTGTTGAGCACTATGCCATTGAAAACCGTAACGGACGATGGAGTAAAAATCCGGATTTCGTTTATTGGGACACGCCGCTAATTGAACTGTCAGGCAAGACTCTTGGTATTGTGGGACTCGGCCTAATTGGAATGAAAGTGGCAAAAATGGCTTTATGTTTCGGCATGGACGTGTTTGCGGTAACAAGCAAGCACCGCAAAGACCTGCCCGAAGGAATTCAAAAAACGACACTTGAGGGTCTGTTGGCCACAAGCGACATACTCTCATTGCACTGCCCGCTGAAACGCGACACACGCGAGATGATCAATGCCACAACACTGGCGAAGATGAAACGTGGCGCCATACTCATTAACACCGGGCGTGGACCATTGGTAAATGAAAACGACGTGGCAGAGGCGTTAAAGAGCGGACAATTAGGCGCTTATGGCACAGACGTGATGTGTCAGGAACCACCTTCCGCCGACAATCCCCTGTTCTCCTGTCCCAATTTCTATGCAACTCCCCACATAGCCTGGGCCACCTTAGAAGCTCGTCAGCGACTAATGCGAACTGCCGTTGACAACGTGAAGGCATTTATTGAAGGAAAACCGGTGAATGTGGTGAATTAAGAATTTATTTATAAAATAATGTACATACAAGAAATTATAGAATTCCTCGGAACCTTTGCCTTTGCAATATCCGGTATTCGCCATGCCGCGGCAAAAAACTTCGATTGGTTTGGCGGATATGTATGCGGCATCGCAGTGGCCATAGGAGGAGGAACGATACGTGACGTAATGCTCGGGACTACACCATTCTGGATGACCAGTCCTTTTTATATGCTATGCACCGCCCTGGCACTGGTGCTCGTAGTGACATTTGCAAAATGGATTGAACCATTGAAAAACGCATGGTTTGTGTTCGACACATTAGGTCTTGCACTTTTCACCATTGCGGGCATACAGAAGAGCGTGATGTTCGGACAACCTTATTGGGTGGCCATCATTATGGGCTGCATCACAGGTGCGGCTGGCGGTGTGATACGCGACGTGCTACTGAACAACGAACCGGTAATTTTCCGCAAGGAGATATATGCCATAGCAAGTGTATTGGGAGGCATTGCTTATTGGCTTGTGATACGCATCGACAACAGCATGGAATTAGCCACCATTATCAGCTTTGCCGTAACAGTCACCATACGTTTCTTAGCGGTAAGATACCACTTGTCGCTACCTAAATTGAAAGAACTAATAGCGGAAGAATAACACTGAGATCCTCATTGCAATCCTATTGCGTCATACATCATTCTAAACTCACCGATACTGATGCCATGACTCGAAAGTGTGTCAATGACATGCTGGCACATACCTTTGTCAAAAATGTTCAAGTGACCAATAATAGCATTCTTTCCCTTACAGTATTCCACCGTTTTCTTCACCGACCTTGTTGCAAGCCAGCATGCCACGACACACGACAATTGAAAAAAGTTGTAGGTAACAGCATAATCAGCCACTTTCGCCAATGTCTCATGCGCTTGGCTTATATCGCCCTTGAGCAGCAACAACGAGCCAAAAAGCATGTTCACATTATCATCATCCGGATAGTTATAATGCAGCTTATACACCAAGGGCAAGGCCTTGTCGAAGTCATGGGTAAGATAACATGTCAGGGCGGCCTTGTAGCACAAGGTGGGATTGTCGCTGTCGTTATCAACCAATTCGAGGAATATCTGTTTAGCTTCTTCAATACAGTCCTCCCTCTCGCTGTCCAGCAAGATATTGGCAAGCAACTTCTTTGCCACCAAGGAATCCGGTTTGTATTTCAGTGCCTCGCGTATCATCTTCTCGTCATAACCAGTGTGTTTCAATTTGTGGAGATACTTGATCTTGGCCATACATCCTTCGAACGATGGAACATCCGGCCACTCCATTTTCCTTAGGTCATCTTCAATCTTGTCTGTAAGGTTGCGGCTCAAAAACATCTGGAGGTTAGGGAGCATCTCTTTCAACCACATCGAGTCAAGAAACAACTCATTGGCGGAAAACAGATACGGAACATGATGTCTTTCTCCTGATATACAGCAGAACCCATCCTTTTCAAACGGGCTCACCAACCCTGAACGCCATTTGAACAACTTGAAGAAACGATATAGTGTCTGAAGGTAATTGCGCCTGTAATGAGTGGGACTATACTCACACTCTTCTTCGTGCACACCTAACCGGTTGCGAAACAGTTCCTTAATGTTCTCAGGCATTCTGCTCATCACCTCCTTGAAAACGAATACAAAAGAATAGCGGTCGTTGTCGCAAATACCACCCTTTTGGAATATCATGTCATAAGGCATGTCAAAGTCAGAAGACCCGATGGCATCCCTGACAGCCTTATTATGAACACTGAACGGCAAGAACCAGTTTGCCATATCGTCGAAAAACGGGAATCGTTTCATATGTGAAAAGCCACCGAAAAGGATGTCGGCACCTGAGTCCTGCATGTCCTTGAGATTGTGCATGAGCTTTTCTACGTTTTCCGTACGTTGTTCGTCGTCATTTTTGCCAAGTATGTCATCTATTGAATTGTCTTCCACCTCAACTATCCTTCCGTTTTTCACCTGAAGGTCGCTGTATTTTACTATGCCAGGCATTATCTCTTCCTGTACCTTTTTCGAATCGTCGCTTGCCTTGACACAAAACACCAGTTGCATCTGAAGTTCCAATAGCTGGGAGTATATAGACTTGTCGGCAAGCACTTCCTCTACGATAGCTTTTTGTTCGGGAAACAACAAACTCATTCCCTGTCCCATTGTAAGCACAAAGCCTACGAGAGCCCTTTGCCTTACTTCGAGATAAGAGGCTTCACGGCACACGTTTGCCATGATGCGAAACTTGGTTATGTCGAAGGCCCTGAGTCCCGCAATGGTGAGTGCCGAAACGATGATCTGCTGGTCAGCACTGTCCACTGTAGGCGTGGTGAGTGTTTCAATCACCTCTTCAAAGCATTTTGGGTTCATTGCCCCGTCGGTTACGATATGCGTGAACAACCTTCGCGAATAGTCCGCATGTGCATCAACAATCCTGTAATACTTTTCCTTGTCCGTCTCTCCGTCAAAGGAGAAAGAGGCGAGCGCCTCGTCGCTCACAAAAGCCTCCAGTTTCTGTCTTATGTCCTGCCAGTTCCACGAGTCTCCTTTACGGTTTGCCTTGTTTCTTTCCATGAGGAGATAGCAAGAGTCTTCAAGATTCAAGAGACGCGAGATGTATTCAGAACAGAAATTTGCCGTTCGCCTCGAAAACTGTTCAATCATTGCTTCCAACGAAGGGTCTTTCATGTCCGAAAGCCAATATTCGTACATCCGCCTGAAGTCATCCGACAGGGTTTGGTATTCATCTGTCATCCCACAGTTGTCGTTTTGTTCCATAAAAAATCCAAGGCGTGTTATGGCAGAGTGTAACTGTCCGTTGCATAAAAGACTATATATACTCCTCATATCTGAAGCAAGGTCGTTTTTCTTCATAATGTTTATGTTTAGCATTGTTCTACGATGGAAGTTTTTTGGAGTTAACTCCTTATTCCCTTCAACTCCTTTTCCTTCTTCTCCACCCATTTCTTAGCCCTTTCCACGTCCTTTTCCCGAGGAGCAGCGATATGGTTGTACTTCATAGGGCTAAGTTTATCTACAGTCGAGGCCTTCACTTGGCAATACTTTGTTAAAAGCGGCTTGTAGTGTTTCACGCCATATTTGTTTATTGAGTCACATGCCATGTTATATGCCTTCACAAACACGTCGTACTGGTGCTGCCGCGAAGAGTCGTTGGATATGATGTTGCGGAAGGCAATGACGCCCATTCGCCAGTCGAGTTTGCGCGAGTCCATCAGCACCTTGTGTTTTTCTGCCATAGCCTCTGTGGCTTGCGGTTCGGGAAGTAACAAGGCGTCCATCTCGTTGTTCTGAAGCATCGAAAGACGCACTCTCACATCATTTATCTGAACCCTGTAGACCCTGTCTTGTTCCAGTTTTGCACTGTCCACCGCATATTCTCCGAGCATGTCGGTAGCCGAGAATCGGGTCATGGCCATCATCTTGTCGTCGAGCTGCTTCAGCTCCTTAATACGTGAGTTGCGGTTAGACACGAGCGTCCAATAAGCGTTGGTGGCTGTGGAGTAGAATATGTCGTGCCCCACTCTTTTTATGCGTTCCATCCTCACGAGATCGGTCACTGCACCTTCCACACGCCTGTTTCTTATCGCCGTGTCGCAATCAATCTGCGAAGAGAAATATTTCAACCTGATGTCTGCCCCCAACGAGTCGAAGAGGTTTTGGTCCTTGGCCACGAAAAGCGGCAGACAGTCGAGTGTGGGCAAGACTGCAATCTTCAGTGCAGCCGAGTCTGCCTTCATCTGCTTTTGCCTTTCTATTCGGCTGAGACGCTTTGTTTCCTCATACGATTGTCCGCAGGCTACCAAAAAAGTACATATAATGATAGTATAAACGAGTCTTTTCATGTCTTTTCTTCTTTTTGGGTGCAAATTTACGAAATAATTTTTTTTTCCGAAAAAAAATTGCTACTTTTGTGGCGAAAAAAAGAAAAAAATCATGGCCAAGGACAAAATAGCATACGTATGCAGCAATTGCGGACAGGAATCCACCAAATGGATTGGAAAGTGTCCAAGCTGCGGACAATGGAACACTTTTAAGGAAATACGCGTAGCTGCTGACAACGTGAAGGCGAAAGCCCACCAGGCTGCGGCAACGGCTTCGACACAGGCAAGCGAACTGGGACACGCAATAAGAAACGAACGGAACAGGACCTTGCTCCTGCGCGAGATCAGCTCTAAGGACGAGCCCCGAATCGACCTGAAAGACCAGGAACTGAACAGGGTTCTTGGCGGTGGTCTCGTGCCCGGCTCGATAGTGTTGCTGGGCGGAGAACCGGGCATTGGCAAAAGCACACTCACGCTTCAGACCATACTGCATCTCGACAACCGGCGAATACTTTATGTCAGCGGCGAGGAAAGCGCCCACCAACTGAAGATGCGTGCCAACCGCATTCCGCATGTTGACAGCGACAACACGCATATTCTCTGCGAGACAGACCTTGGAAACATCTTCACCCACATAAAGGAGGTGAAACCCGAGATAGTGATTATCGACTCCATACAGACCATCTCCACCGACGACGTAGAGACAAGCCCTGGAAGTGTAACGCAGATAAGGGAATGTGCCTCTGCCCTGCTCCGTTTCGCCAAGACAAGCGGAGTACCCGTAATACTCATTGGCCACATTACAAAAGAGGGAACGCTCGCCGGTCCGAAAATTCTCGAACACATCGTAGACACCGTCATACAGTTTGAGGGCGACCAGCATTATATGTACCGCATATTACGAAGCATCAAGAACCGCTTTGGAAGTACCTCGGAATTAGGCATATACGAGATGCAGCAAACAGGCTTGCGTCAGGTTAGCAATCCCTCGGAATTGTTGCTCAACCAGGACCACGACGGTTTGAGCGGCATTGCCATCAGTTCAGCCATCGAGGGAGTAAGGCCGTTTTTGGTGGAAACGCAGGCTCTTGTCTCGTCGGCAGCCTACGGCACTCCCCAGCGTTCAGCCACAGGCTTCGACCAGCGCAGGCTTAATATGCTTCTTGCTGTTCTTGAGAAGCGAGTGGGATTCAAGCTGATGCAGAAAGACGTGTTCCTGAACATTGCCGGCGGCTTGCGTGTCACCGACCTTGCCATGGACCTGAGTGTCATAGCCGCCGTCTTGTCGAGCAATGTCGACACGGCCATTGAGTCTGGCTGGTGTATGGCCGGAGAAGTGGGTCTCAGCGGCGAAGTGCGTCCTGTCAACCGCATTGAGCAGCGTGTGGCAGAGGCAGAGAAACTGGGATTCACCGACATGATCATCCCCCGCTACAACTACTCCAGCATATCTCAGAAAAACCTCTCCATTCGTCTCCATCCCGTGCGTAAGGTGGAAGAGGCGCTGCGTGCCTTGTTCGGGTAAGGTGTTATACATATTTAACACTCAACTCCCTTTACAGAAACTATTCAGTTCACCATTTGGCCCTGCCAAGAGCGAAACGTGAAATAAC
>CALZAP010000030.1 GCA_945614335.1 uncultured Prevotella sp. | reverse complement strand
ACGTTTGCCACAGAGTTTATCAGCAATACGGCTACCTCCGCCATGTTCTTCCCAATAGCCTACGATGCAGCCCTCACCTTAGGTTGCGACCCGATGGCTTTCTGCATGGGTCTGATGATA
Organism: uncultured Prevotella sp.; assembly: GCA_945614335.1. Lineage (GTDB taxonomy): Bacteria > Bacteroidota > Bacteroidia > Bacteroidales > Bacteroidaceae > Prevotella. The sequence goes on along the minus strand of CALZAP010000030.1, from coordinate 9,425 downwards.
GCAGCCGCTTCGAGCTTCGCCACTCCTATAGGCTCTCCTACCCACATGCTTGTCTACTCACCCGGCGGATACCGTTTTGTCGACTTTGTGAAAATAGGCTTGCCTATGAATTTCATCATACTTGCCGCAACCGTGTTTATCGTTAGCTTGCTGTATCTGTAATCAGTTAAACTATGTATAAAACAGAATTACTCACAATTTTTCTTTTGTACAATTAAAAAAAAACGCTATCTTTGCACTCGTTTTCGGAGAAATAACGTATAATAAATAAAAAACAATGAGTAAAGTTGTAATAAACAATTATGAAGAGTTTGCCGCAATGCTCGGCAAGAATATCGGTGTGTCAGACTATGTGGAGCTGCCCCAGGAGCGTATCAACCTCTTTGCCGACGCAACACTCGACCACCAGTGGATACATGTAAACCCAGAGAAAGCAGCCGTTGAAAGTCCTTTCAAGACTACTATCGCCCACGGCTATCTCACTCTCTCTATGCTTCCTTATCTGTGGAATCAGATTATAGAGGTGAACAACCTGAAGATGATGATTAACTATGGAATGGACAAGATGAAGTTTGGTCAGGCAGTGAAGTCTGGCGAGTCTATCCGCCTTGTTGCCGACCTCTTGTCGATAGCCAATCTCCGCGGCACCGTGAAGGCAGAGATAAAGTTTGCCATCGAGATAAAGGACCAGAAGAAGAAGGCGCTTGAAGGTGTAGCCACATTCCTCTATTATTTTGAGTAAGGTCTTTTCCTACTTTAACTTCCTTAACTTGAGTGACATTTGATGAAAATATCTAACGCGATAATAAAGATACTTCTGCCGATAGTGCTGGGTGGAGCCATACTCTACTGGATGTACCGAGGGTTTGACTTCAACAGCATTAGCCACGTCTTGCTTCATGAGATGGACTGGACGTGGATGCTGCTGTCGTTCCCATTCGGCATACTCGCACAGGCTTTCCGCGGATGGAGATGGAAACAGATGCTTGACCCGATAGGCGAACATGCCCGTCGTTCAACAAGTGTCAACGCCGTCTTCCTCTCCTATGCTGCAAGCCTCATAGTGCCCCGCATCGGTGAGTTCACTCGTTGCGGTGTGCTGAAGAAAGTCGACGGGGTGTCGTTTACCAAGGCGTTAGGTACAGTAGTCACCGAGAGAGCCATCGACTCCCTTGTGGTGGCTGGAGTGACAGGCGTAACGCTTCTCGCTCAACTCAGCATCTTCAACGTCTTTTTCGACCGTACAGGCACAAGCGTCGATTCGGTGTTACACCGTTTCTCGGCAGCCGGTTATCTCGTCACTTTGGTATGTGGCATAGCCTGCCTCGTATTGCTCCATTTCCTTCTCAAGAAACTCTCTATATATGACAAGGTGAAAGCCACGCTTGGCGGAATATGGCAAGGTATTATCTCCTTGAAAGATGTACGCAACATACCGCTCTATGTGCTGTTTACGCTTGGTATATGGGTGAGCTATTTCCTTCATTATTACCTCACCTTCTTTTGTTTCGACTTCACGTCAGAACTGGGAATAGGCTGCGCCATGGTCACCTTCGTGGTGGGAAGCATTGCCGTACTGGTGCCAACACCCAACGGTGCCGGTCCATGGCATTTTGCCGTGAAGACAATGCTGATACTTTATGGAGTGGCCGACGAGAAGGCCTTATACTTCGTACTAATCGTACATACCGTCCAGACAATGCTTGTCATCGTGCTCGGAATATGGGCATGGGTGGCATTGAATTTTATAAAAACTAAAAAGCTATGAGTGAAATTAAAAACCTGAATCCAGAGTGCATCTGGAAAAACTTCGACGCACTGACACAAGTGCCACGTCCGTCAGGACATCTGGAGAAAGTTCAACAATTCCTTCTTGACTTCGCTGCAAGAGTGGGCGTAGAGGCCTTCAAGGACTCTGCCGACAACATCGTAATGCGCAAGCCTGCAACACCGGGCATGGAGGGAAAGAAGGGAGTGATTCTTCAGGCACACATGGATATGGTGCCGCAGAAGTCGCCTGAAAGCACACACAACTTCGAGACCGACCCCATCGAGACTTACATCGACGGCGAGTGGGTGAAGGCAAAAGGCACTACTCTTGGTGCCGACAATGGTATTGGAGTGGCCACCATCATGGCCGTAATGGAAGACAAGACACTGAAACACGGACCAGTGGAGGCTCTCATCACTGCCGACGAGGAAACCGGCATGTTCGGAGCCAATGCCCTTCCTGCCGACGAACTGCACGGCGACGTGCTTCTCAACCTCGACTCTGAGTGCTGGGGCAAGTTCGTGATCGGTAGCGCCGGCGGCATCAACGTTACAGCCACACTCGGCTATAAGGAAGTGGACACCGACCCTGAGGACGCAGCAGTGCGTGTCACACTTAAGGGACTGCGTGGCGGACACTCCGGACTGGAAATAAACGAAGGTCGCGCCAATGCCAACAAGCTCATGGTTCGCTTCGTGCGCGAAGCCATTGCCGACTGCGAGGCTCGTCTTGCCACATGGCACGGCGGAAACATGCGCAACGCCATACCATTCCAGGCTGTGGTTGTGCTCACACTGCCTAAAGAAAATGTTGAGGCTCTGAAGGAACTCGTGGCAGACTGGAAAGCTGACTTTGAAGACGAGTATAAGGGAATCGAAAGCGGAATAGAATTCTTCGTGGAAGACGTGGAGACACCAAAGACCGAACTGCCCGAAGAGATACAAGACAATCTCGTGGATGCCATATATGCTGTTCACGACGGAGTGGTGCGCATGATACCTGCCTATCCTCATGTTGTTGAGACATCAAGCAACCTTGCCATCATCGACATCGAAGGCGGCAACGCGCTCATCAAGCTCCTGCCTCGTTCTGCACGCGAGGACATGAAAGACTATGTAGTGAACATGATAGCCTCTTGTCTTAACATGGCAGGCATGAAGGTTGAAACAGCCGGAAGCTACGGCGGCTGGGATCCTAATCCCGAAAGCCCGATACTCCACCATCTGCTCCGCATATACAAAGAGCAGAACGGCAAGGACGGCATCATACAGATAGACCATGCCGGACTGGAGTGCTCAATAATTCTCGGCAAGTATCCACACCTCGACGTGGTTTCATTAGGTCCTACGATGAAGTCGCCACACACCACTGGCGAGCGTGCGCTCATCCCGACAGTAGAGCCTTTCTGGAATCTCCTGAAGCAGGCACTGGAGGAGATTTAAAAGATAAGGAGTTAAGGAGATAAGGAGTTAAGGAGTTAAGGAGTTAAGGAGATAAGGAGTTTACTCCTGTAAAGAACGATAACTCCTTATCTCCTTGTCTTTTTTGTTAAAAAATCGTTACGGGACGAAAAATTCTTCATTCTTCATTCTTCATTCTTCATTTTTTTTATACCTTTGCACCGGAAATTTTAAAACTTCAACAATTATGGACGATTATCACGCGGAAAACTTCAGTAATTAGGCGTGAGGATGGCAAGACGCCAATCCTCTTGCCACATCGACATTTGTCTGAGGCCAAAGGGTCTCAACTATTTCTTTGTATAACATTTATTGGATTGGAACAATGCGTACATACTGGAACACAAACAGCGGACTCACCGCCATCAACGAATGGGAACCCAACTGCTGGATTCAAGTAACATGTCCTACCGAAGAGGACCAGCTGCTGCTTGAAAAGCAATTCAACATACCCGACTATTTCATGTCGGACATCAGCGACACCGACGAGCGTGCCCGTTATGAATACGACGACGGCTGGATGCTCATCATTCTTCGTATACCATACGTAAAGGAGATACGCTCCCGCACACCTTACACCACCGTGCCGCTCGGCATCATCCACAAGCGCGACGTCACCATCACCGTCTGCTATTACGAGACAAACATGATGATTGACTTCGTAAGCTACCAACAGAAGAGAGGCGAAGGATTCACCGACTATGTCGACATGACATTCCGTCTGTTTCTCTCCTCTGCCGTTTGGTATCTGAAACGACTAAAGCAGATCAACAGCCTTATAGAAAAGGCAAAACGTAATCTCGACAGGGAGGTGAACAACGAGTCGCTCATCGGACTCAGCCGACTGCAGGACTCGCTCACCTATTTCGTTACATCCATTCGCGGCAACGAGACACTGCTTTCGAAGTTGAAGTTCAAACTGCAGATTGACGAACTCGACGCCGACCTCATCGAAGACGTGAATATCGAGATGACACAGGCACGCGAGACCACAAATATTTATTCCAACATTCTTGAGTCGACCATGGACACCTATTCGTCCATTATCAACAATAATATGAACACCGTGATGAGAACGTTGACATCCGTGTCCATTCTCATGATGTTCCCTACGCTCATAGCCAGTCTTTTTGGTATGAACTTGGTGAACGGCATGGAAGACAGTCACTACGGTTTTGTCATCGCAATTGTCATTTCAGTGGCCATTTCAGGCCTGTTTTGGTGGATTTTCCGCCATAAACGACTCATTTAGTTATTTTTTTTGCAAAAAAACGTCCAAAAATTAGGCTGTTAAAGAAATTTTGCGTAAGTTTGTGCCTAAATTTGTATCGTACCGATTCATTAACTAATAAAAAGTGAAATGATGGACTCTCAAGAGAAAGACCTGGCAACAGGAAAAATTGAAGAAGTGAACACAGAAAATGTGAACACCGAAGAAGTGAAAAATCAGGAAGAAAACCCAGAAGTGGCTCAGATGCCACAGGAGACTTCTGAAGTAGAAACACCCGAAAGCAACGAGGTTCCTGCTGAGGAACGTCGTGTCTATTCCTCAAAAAAGGAAGTGGTTGAACGATTAAGGGAAATAGCACAAGGAGAAGACGAGCCCGACAAGGACGAGGTGGACTTCCTGAAGACGATTTTCTACAAAATGCACATCGCTGAGCGTGAGGCCGCGTTTAAGGCACATCTCGATAACGGTGGCGACGAGTTGTCTTTCCAAATCCTGCCCGACGACGAGGAGGAGGCGTTCAAGGCCGAGATGATTATCGTGAAGGAAAGGAGGGCTAAGCTTCTTCGACAGCAGGAAGAGGAAAAGGAAAATAATCTCAAACGAAAACTCGAGATTATAGAGAAAATAAAAACCATGGTCACATCGCCCGATGAGGCCAACAAGTCATACAACGATTTCAAGGCGCTGCAGCAGGAGTGGAAGGAAATAAAGAATGTTCCGGCTTCCATGGTGAGCGAACTTTGGAGAAACTACCAACTCTATGTCGAGCAGTTCTACGACATGCTCAAACTCAACATAGAGGCAAGGGAATATGACTTCAAGAAAAACCTTGAAAAGAAAACTGCACTCTGTGAGGCGGCTGAGAAACTCGCCGACGAACCCGATGTCATCAGCGCGTCAAGACAACTGCAGAAGCTGCATCAGGAATACAGGGAGACTGGACCAGTGGCTAAGGAACACCGAGAGGAAATGTGGAACCGCTTTAAGGCGGCTTCTACAATCGTGAACAAACGCCACCAGCAGTATTTCGACGACCTCAGGGCTAAGGAAGAAGAAAACCTCGTGAAGAAAACCGCACTCTGCGAAAGAATAGAGGCTCTTGTGGAAGAACCAAACAACAACTTCGCCGACTGGGAAAAGCATACGGCAGAACTGATGGACATACAGAAGGAATGGAAAACCATCGGATTTGCACCCCAGAAAATGAACGTGAAGATATTCGAACGCTTCCGCTCTTCATGCGACAAGTTCTTCAACATGAAAACCGAGTACTACAAGACTCTCAAGGAAACATATAAGGCAAACATCGAAAAGAAACGCGAACTCATTGAGCGTGCAAGGGCTATGAAGGACAGCAAGGAGTGGAGAAAAACCTCCGACAAGTTCGTGCAGCTACAGAAGGAATGGAAAACCATCGGTGTCGTGCCTAAGAAACAGGGCGACCAGCTTTGGGAGGAGTTCCTGGGCTTGTGCAACGAGTTCTTCGAGGCACGAAATAAGGAAGGTGCAGGACAACGCAACGAGGAACATGCCAACCTTGAGAAGAAACGTAACATCATAGCACAGCTCAAAGAACTGGCAGACAACCCCGAAGAGGGAGCACAGCAGAAGGTGCAGGAACTCGTGGAGGAATACAACGCCATCGGTCATGTACCATTCAAGGAGAAAGACAAGGTATACGATGAATTCCACGCCACGATAAGGGCAATATACAAAAAACTCAATATCTCCGCATCAAGAAAGCGTCTCGACAACTTCAAGGCGAAAATTAAGAACGTGGCGGCTGAGAAGGGCGGAAACGCACTTGGCAACGAACGCCTGCGTCTGCTCAACCAGTACGAAAAGCTCAAGAGCGAGGCTCAGACATACGAAAACAACCTCGGCTTCCTCAACGCAAGCAGCAAGAAGGGCAACAGCCTCATCGACGAGATGAAGCGTAAGGTACAGAAACTGAAAGACGAGATAGAACTTGTGAAAGACAAGATAAAGGCTATCGACGAACAGGCAAACAAAGAATAACTCCTCGTCGATGCATTACTCACAAGGCAATAATTAGTGACTCGTAGATACATTTAGGGCAGGCTGACACACTTCAGTCTGCCTCTTTTATATATATATAATGTGATATTTTGCGTATAATTTGCTAATAATTAACGAAACCTACATCAAAGAATAACATTTTTGTCACTCTTTTCCAATTATTATCACTATCTTTGCAACGCAATTCATCAAAATACTCCTTTAACCCCAAAGTGGAACAATTACGAAACATAACTAAAATAAAAATATGAATATGAAATTTAGACTACTCTTTTCCACGGCACTGCTCGCCGCCACCATCGGCACTGCAGTAAGCGCCGACGCTGCCGGCTATGTGCGCGATGGAAGAAAAATCAGTCTTGAGATTCCTCAGACAAGTAAAAACCAGGTGAAAGCCATGCGACTCACTGTCGTAAGCGACGACATCATTCGCGTTGAGGCCACTCCCGACGATGCCATCCCGACAAAGCGCAAAAGCCTTGTGGTGGTAAACCGTGAGGGTAAATACAAGGCCGATGTGAAGGAAGACTCGCAGAACCTTATCGTAGAAACCGCTAAACTAAAGGTCACTGTCGACAAAAATAACGGACGCGTCACCTTCTTCGATAAAATCACAGGAAAGGTGCTGCTGAAGGAAGCCGAAGGAAGCAAGACATTCACAAGATATATCTCCAACCAGACCGAACTGCCGGAAAACTATCGACCCACATCGCCTGAAGAGGTGAACTGGGGAAAGACATCCGACCTTAACAAACTCTCACTCGACGACCGTTCGGGCTACTCATGGAACGTGGTGTTCGACTCTCCTGCCGACGAGGCTTTCTACGGACTCGGACAGCATCAGTCGGAAGAGATGAACTATAAAGGCCGCAACGAAGAGCTCTTCCAGTATAACACAAAGGTGTCGATACCATTCGTGGTGAGCAACAAGAACTACGGCATTCTTTGGGATTCATATTCCTACGGACGCTGGGGCAATCCCAACAACTACCAGCAGCTTCACCGCGCCTTCAGACTGTATGACAAAAACGGAAACCCAGGTTCGCTCACCGGAACTTACACCGAAGAGACAGGCAAGATAATAGAACGTCGCGAAGACTCTCTCTACTATGAGCATTCCGGTGTGGTAGGACTGCTGCCGCAGGACATAAACCTCGGAAAGTCAAACGTGGTGTATCAGGGCGAGATAGAAGCGCCTGCCACTGCAAAATACCGCTTCATTCTCTACTACTCAGGCTATGTGAAGGTATTCATGGGCGGACGTCTTGTGGTGCCTGAGCGTTGGCGCACGGCATGGAACCCCAATGCGTATAAGTTTGAAGTAGACCTGAAGAAAGGTGAGCGCACACCGCTTCGTGTGGAATGGCAGCCCGACGGAGGAGTGGCATACTGCGGACTGCGTGCAGCCACTTCACAGACTGAGGCCGAGCAAAGCCGCATGTCTATATGGGCTGAGATGGACAAGGAAATGGACTACTACTTCATTGCAGGCAACAGCTACGACGACGTGATCAAAGGCTACCGCTTCCTTACCGGACGCGCACAGGTGATGCCAAAGTGGTCGCTCGGATTCTGGCAGAGCCGCGAGAAATACAATACACAGGCTGAGGTGGAAGGCGTGCTCGGAGAGTTCCGCAAGCGTCAGATACCGGTCGACGTGATGGTACAGGACTGGCTCTACTGGGAAGAAGACAAGTGGGGCAGCTTCAAGTTCGACCCGAAGCGCTTCCCCAACCCCAAGGGCATGATAGACTATATCCACGACAACAACGCACGCATACTCATCTCCCACTGGCCCAAATACTACTCCTCTACCGACAACTACAAGGAGTTTGACAAAAACGGATGGATGTATCAGCAGGCCATAAAGGACAATATTCGCGACTGGGTAGGTCCTGGTTATCTTGGCTCTTTCTATGACGCATACTCCGCTGGCGCGAGAAAACTCTTCTGGCAGCAGATGCACGACAACCTCTACACGCTCGGAATAGACTGCTGGTGGATGGACGCCTCAGAACCAAACGTTCGCGACTGTACTCCGATAGAGTATCGTAAGCTGCTTTGCGGACCAACTGCCATGGGCACCAGCGACGAATATTTCAATGCCTATTCAGTGGTTAACGCCGATGCCATCTACAACGGCCAGCGTTCTGTAGACAACAACAAACGAGTGCTGCTGCTCACCCGTAGCGGATTTGCCGGCGAACAGCGATTCTCCACCGCAACATGGAGTGGCGATATCGGAACACGATGGGAAGACATGCGCGCACAGATGACCGCCGGACTCAACTTCTCCATGGCTGGTGTGCCATTCTGGGGCATGGACCAGGGCGGCTTCTGCGTAGAAAACCGCTATGTGGCAGCACAGCAACTCTTCGAGAAGAGCGGATATGAAAACGAAGATCTTAAGGAGTGGCGCGAGCTCAATGCACGTTGGAACCAGTTCGGTTGCTTCATACCTCTCTACCGTGCTCACGGACAGTGGCCATACCGCGAGGTGTGGAACCTTGCACCGGAAGACCATCCATGCTACAACTCCATCGTTTACTACGACAAGCTCCGCTACCGCATGATGCCATATCTCTACTCTATGGCAGGCTGGGTGAACTATAAGGACTACACCATGCTGCGCGGTCTTGTCATGGACTTCGGTTACGACGAGAAAGTGCTCAACATCGGCGACCAGTGGATGTTTGGTCCAGCCTTCATGGCTTGCCCTGTGGGCACCTACAAGGCCCGTTCTCGCGACGTCTACTTCCCCAAGCAGTCGGCATGGTACGACCTCTATACAGGCAAGCGTTATGAAGGCGGCAAGACCGTATGTGTGTCAGCTCCATACGAGAAGATGCCAGTCTTCGTACGCGAAGGTTCCATCGTTCCTTTCGGTCCGGAGATTCAGTGGAGCGACGAGAAGAAGCCCGAG
>CALZAP010000029.1 GCA_945614335.1 uncultured Prevotella sp. | reverse complement strand
AGAGGGAAGAGGGTAGAAGGTAGAGATATGCTCGAGCCGAGAAATCTCCCCAAAAGAAGCGGAAAAGCATTTGGCTTAACTCCTTAACTTCTTAACTTCTTAACTCCTGAAGAAACTTAAATTAGTTTATTAATTTATATAAAAAAGGTAAAACAATGAGAAAGAAAATTGTAGCAGGCAACTGGAAGATGAACATGAACCTGCAGGACGGTATCGCTCTCGCAAAAGAGCTTAACGAAACTCTCACAGCTGAAAAGCCAAACTGTGGAGTGGTGATTTGCACACCATTCATCCACTTGGCCAGCATAGCTCAGTTCCTCAACCAGGACGTTATCGGACTCGGTGCCGAAAACTGCGCCGACAAGGAGAAGGGTGCCTACACAGGTGAGGTTTCTGCCGAAATGGTTAAGAGCACCGGAGCACAGTATGTTATTCTCGGACACTCTGAGCGCCGCGAATACTACAACGAGACTCCTGAGATTCTCAAGGAGAAGGTGCTGCTCGCACTGAAAAACGGTCTGAAGGTTATCTTCTGTATCGGAGAAAGCCTCGCTGAGCGTGAAGCTGAGAAGCAGAACGAGGTTTGCAAAGCTGAACTCGAAGGAAGCGTTTTCAACCTCTCTGCTGAGGAATTCAAGAATATCGTTATCGCATACGAGCCTATCTGGGCTATCGGAACAGGCAAGACCGCAACAGCTGAACAGGCTGAGGAGATTCACGCCTTCATCCGCAGCTGCGTGGCTGAGAAGTATGGCAACGAAGTGGCTGAGGAAACTTCTATCCTCTATGGCGGCAGCTGCAAGGCAAGCAACGCTCCTGAACTCTTCGCTAAGCCTGACATCGACGGTGGACTCATCGGTGGCGCTTCGCTGAAAGCTGCTGACTTCAAGGGCATCATCGACGCGTGGAAATGATTTAGTTGACAAGTTGACGAGTTGACAAGTTGACAAGTTGACTAGTTTAAAAACAACAGAATATGAAAACAATAGCCGCACTGTTGACGCTGATATGCGTTTTCACAACATCATCTGCACAGACGTTCACTGAACGCCTGCAGAAAAATGCTGCAGGAAAAGGAACCATAAAGGTAGTCCACAGTGCGGCAATTGACAAACTCGTAAACGGCAACCAACCTGACATCAAGCCTGCAAAACCCACCACGGCAAAACAGAATGAAAAAAAGGTTGTCGAAACGGACAAAAAAAACACTACATACGTAAAACAGGACAACGCTAATTCATCCGCAAGGCATGACACGCCTGTCGCAAAGCATGACACGCCTGTCGCAAGGCATGACACGCCAACAGAAAGGCAAGACACACCCGTCATCGACATGAGAAACAAGGTGATGGGCAGAAGCTATAAAGTAACCGGCTACAGAGTGCAGGCTTATGCAGGAGGAAACACAAGGGCTGACAGGGAAAAAGCGAGAAACATCGGCGACGCCATAAAAATGAAATTCCCCGAACAACCCGTTTATGTACACTTCTACTCGCCAAGATGGATATGCAGAATAGGCAACTTCCGAACTTACGAGGAAGCTCACGCCATGCTGAGGGAAATACAGAAACTGGGATACAAACAGGCTTCTATCGTAAAAGGAAAAATTAGCGTTCAATATTAAATCATGAATCCAGAAACAGAATACCGCGAAGGCTTGGAACAACTTGCCTCAAACTACAAGGAAATACTATCTCTCTTAGGGGAAGACCCTACAAGAGAAGGACTCGAGAAAACGCCTATGAGAGTGGCTAAGGCCATGCAGGTGCTCACAAGAGGGTATGGCATGGACGCGCACAAGGTGCTCACCGACGCACTCTTCAAGGAAGACTACAGTCAAATGGTAATAGTAAAGGACATCGACTTCTTCTCACTATGCGAACACCACATGCTGCCATTCTACGGAAAGGTGCACGTGGCTTATATTCCAAACGGATACATCACCGGACTGAGCAAAATAGCTCGCGTGGTGGACATCTTCTCTCACAGACTTCAGGTGCAGGAAAGAATGACCCTGCAAATAAAGGAGTGTATAGAGCAAACCCTCAAACCACTCGGAGTGATGGTCGTGGTGGAGGCTAAACACATGTGCATGCAGATGAGAGGAGTGGAAAAACAAAACTCCATCACTACTACAAGCGACTTCTGCGGTGCATTCAACCAAGCCAAGACGCGACAGGAATTCATGAACCTGATACACCAATAAACCAAAATTATCAAAAATAAAGCCTAAGAAATTATGGATCAACCTGACAAGAAACAATTTGCAAAAAAGTCTTACGCAGACCTCTTCCTTAGAAGTTGTCTCGGAAAAATCATTATAATCGGCATTCTGACTGCCATCATACTGCTTGTGGCAAAGACAACGGTGCCTTCAACAGCAAAAATGGAAGCGGAAATGAACGACGACATCGTACAGTGTATTGAGGAATGCCAGGCAAAATATGCTGACGGCTCTGACGACTTGGTGAGAAACGCCATGTCTGTCTTCACTCATGCAGACTCCATTCCCGACGACGGCACACTGGAAACATTCTGGAAGCACAACCGCATCGTATACTACAAACACACCTTCTACCACACCGCCTACCTCTTCAACAATGTGATACCTGACGGAAAGAGGGTCGGATTCGGCGTGTTCGGTCTCGTGATTCCTACACTCGACTTCAGCGACTTTATCATGCGCATGGCTCCGCTTCGCAAAGACTACAACCAGCGAATCATCAAAAACGAATTCTCGGTAGACGGTGACCCCGAACAGGACCCCGACTTCGGAAATACATATGACACGTATAGATAATTAAGTTGACGAGTTGACGAGTTAACAAGTTAGTTGACAAGTTGACGAGTTGACGAGTTGACCAGTTAGTTGACAAGTTGACGAGTTGACAAGTTGTTACCTCTGCCTCTATTTGCGGTAGGACTATCAACTTGTCAACTCGTTTACTTGTCAACTCGTTTACTTGTCAACTCGTCAACTCGTTTACTTGTCAACTCGTTTACTTGTCAACTCGTTTACTTGTCAACTCGTCAACTCGTCAACTCGTCAACTCGTCAACTCGTCAACTTGTCAACTCGTCAACTTGTCAACTAACAATAACATATCTTCCGCTCAGGTGCATCAAAGCAAAGAGGCGGATGAAGCCATCGTAGTATGCATCAAAATAGCCATCGTCGTATGGCTCATGTCGAGAATTCCACAGACGCTCCACGAACTCACGACTTTTCACATGAGTGGCCGCCAATGAAGCTGCAGCCGACGTGGCCACAAGCCCTACAGAATGGCGCAGACGCTTGTAACCTCCTGCCTCAAGGATGTCGTCAGGTTCTGCGCCTTCTATCGTATATTGGTCGAGGAAGGTGTCAATGCCCTTCGAATAAAGAAAATCCTGTATGCGGTTGGCATACTGCTGCTGCCACTCGCGGTCAGCACAAGACCACGAATAGTCTAAGGCAATGTTCATCGGTACTCGCCAGGAATCATAACGGAACGCATCGCCGATAACACCACCACGACGCATGAGCGTCCCGTCGTAATTGCTATAGTCGGGATTGAGACCAGTCACTGGATGAATGCTCTTGTGAAGATACTCGCGAGAGGCTTTGGCACAGTCGAGCCAGAAAAGCGAGCGTCCGTCATCAGCGTATTTCGCCCATATCTCATAAAACACCGGGATATGGTATGAAGGGTCAGTAAACTGTCCTCCCCACGGGTCGGGAGTGAATGTGATGAGCTTGCGCTCTATGTTTATTAGCGGTGAGGCATCGGACATGCCGGTTTTCTCCATTGAGCAGTTGAGAATATGCTGCGCCTCGGCAAGATAGTCGATGCCAGTGAAATTGCCCCAACGGTTGGAGGCGAAGATAAGGGATGTGATGAAGAAGAGTTCGCCGTCTGACGCTGATCCCTGTGCATTTGGAGTGCCGTCGGTCTTACAGCTCCAGCGGAAGTATCCTTTCCTCTGGCCTTGCTGATGCTGCATATATTTCTTAGCCCATCGCCAAAGGCGGTCGAACATGTCTTTCTTGTCCCACTGTACTGCTATCATCATTCCGTAGGACATTCCCTCAGTGCGCACGTCGTGGTTTTTGATGTCTGAGATATAAGCCATGGAGTCTCCCACTTCAAAATACACCTTGTTAGGACCGGTGAACAGTCCGTCGAATGCTTCTTGCAACTTTGCGTCAATGGCAGTCTTCGAATATCCCATCTCAGCAAACATGTTACGGTATTTTCCAGTTTTTATAGCTCCTTTACTCCAAGGCAGCATGTCAAAGCCCACATAATCAATTTCCGTGTTCATACCTTTTATCAGTGTTATATTAATATCGTTTATGCCCATCGGAGCTTCCTTTACCTTTACTCTCACTTCACGCCATGTTTCCGTTTTTGGAATGTCAACCACAGCCAATATTTTGTCTCTTGCCTTTACGGCGATACGTGAAGCAGAAGCCGACTTGGCCATTACGGCAATCTCTCCTACTGCCTCATTGCCGAAGTCAACGCAATTATAGTCAACCGACGCGCCCTTCTTCGGGAATATCGTTTTCCATCCCTCAAAAGGTGCTGCCGGATTCACGAAAGCTATCTCGGCGCCGCCTGATATCCTGCTGTACCTGTCTATTTCAATGCGACTGCGAGCCGAGGTGACACCTACTCCACGCAGTGTTGGATTAACCTTACGGATTGTACCGTCGGCATTGAAGAAGAGTGAGTCGCAACGAGCCGAACGCAGTTTGTCAAAATCAGGGGAATAGTCGTTATGATGATAGAAGAGATACCACTGTCCACGATATTCGACTATGGAATGGTGATTGGTCCAGCATGCCACAGGCGACTCGTCCATGATGACGCCCTTGAACTCAAATGGTCCCATTGGCGAGTCGCCCATGGCGTATGCGAGAGTCTCGGTTGAATCGCGCACCCAAGGGAAGGTGTAGTAGTACTTTCCATTGCGCTCGAAGACAAAGGGGCCTTCCTTGAATCCCTCGGGAAGGTTTTTCACGGGTTCAGGTTTGGAGTCGAGTTCCATCATATTATCCTTCAGTCGTGCCATCCACATTCCCATTCCAGCCCAATAGATATACGATTTTCCGTCCTTGGGGTCGATGAGTACGCAAGGATCAATACCGTTGAGTCCCTCTATCGGTCGCCACATTGGTCGGAACGGTCCTTCGGGGCTGTCGGCTATAGCCACTCCCACACCAAATCCCTTTTTGTCGCCACGAGGTGCTGCGGGAAAATAGAAATAATATCGTCCGTCCTTCTCCACGCAGTCGGGAGCCCACATGGCGTAGGAGTCACGCTTCACCCATGGCACCTTGTTCTGGGTGACGATAACGCCGTGGTCGGTCCAGTCGGTGAGATTATCCGACGAAAAGACATGATAATCCTCCATCGAGAACCATTTCTTCTCTGGCTCGACAGGACTCACGATGTCGTGCGACGGATAGACATACATCCGTCCGTTGAACACTCGCGCCGTGGGGTCGGCGGAATATTGGTCGCGGATGATGGGGTTTTGCGCCATCACCATTGTGGTGGCGACCCCCATCAGAGCCATTGTAGTCAGTAGTTTTTTCATTTGCGGAAATTCCATTTTGAGTTATCGGAATTGAAATCATATTCGGCGAGAGTGGGAGTACTGTCGGCTACGGAGTAGATGCAATACTTGGTGTTGACGCCCTCGACACCGGGGATGGTCTTTGGCATGATGCGGAAAGTGCCGTCGGTGAGCTGCTCTATGCGCCATAGTTGATTGGATTCGCCAGTGTATTCGGGAACGGTAGCCAATTCCTTGTCGGCTGTTGCTGCCAAGGCGCGATTGGTGCCCTCGATGGTGATCTTGAAATAGGGGTTGCTGAGATAGCCGCCTGCCTCGGGCACAGGAGTGATGGTCCAACGCTGATGCGGACGGAACATATTGTCGCCTGCTCTCACGGGGATATTGCCCTCGGGCCATGTCTGCCTCACGTCGTCGAGAGTCTGCGATGGAAGCGGTTTGGTGGGTTCGGCGGGATCTATCCTCCACCACATTCGTCGTTCCTGTTCTATGCGTACGAAATCGACTGCCAGCTCAAGTGCATATCCACGGCGTTCGGACTCGATGCTCATTGTGCCTCCCTCAAACTGCTCGCCTGCCACAGGCCAGTCGTTCTTCCACAACAGCGGACGAATGGCGAGCACACTGCGACCACTTCGCTCGAAGTCGGCCTCATAATGGAACGATGTCACCTCGACACCCTCGTCGATGACGGTGCGACCGAAATGTCCTGCTCCCACTGCTCTTCTTGATGCCGGAACGACCATCTTTCCGCCACCTTTTATCATGTCACGACCAACATTGTCGAGATAAGGTCCGGTGACTTGTCGCGAGCGTCCTGCCACGATATTATATGTAGAGTTCACTCCGTCGCAGCAAGTGCCGTGTGTTCCAAGCAGATAATACCATCCGTTGTGGTATATAAGGTCGGTGGCCTCGCAGTCGATGGCAATGTCTTTCTCCTTGTTGCCCTCCACTCTTCGTCCTGTCTTGGGGTCGAGCTCTATCATACGAATAAACCCGAAGTATGTGCCATAACTCATCCACAGTCGTCCGGTTGTAGGGTCGAGCAGCAGTCCTGGGTCTATGGCATCACAGTCTTCAAGGTCTGCCGAGCGCACCACCTCAATAGGTTCTGAGAACTTGAAGTCGGGCGACTTCGGGTCAAGTGTTTTGTTCCACATTGTATATATTATGCCGCAATGTCCTCCGCCGAGTCCACCTCCCGTTCCTCCATACACTACGAGATAGCGGTCACCAATCTTCAATGCATCAGGAGCAGCTCCGCCGCCGGGGCGTTCCGCCCCACCCTTCCACGACCATCCGTCTTCGGTTATGAGTCCGCCGCCTCCCGTTCCGAAGGTATAATACTTTCCGTCACACTCCACAAGAGTGGAAGGGTCGTGAATCCAAGGCTGTCCAATCTGTGCCTGTGCGGCCATTGCCGCCATCATTGTGGCAGCCAACGCTATACATTTCTTATTATTCATAGTATTCTGATATTCTTCACAGGATTACCTTTTTCGTCAATAAATCTTACACAGAAGTCACTCATTCCAGGTCCGTTTATCACTGCTCCACGCAGCACGTTTTTGCCTTTCTTTAGAGTAATCCTCCTCGACATGCCGTCGTCGGCCACCATCCGTCGGTCGCCAGAAAGCATCAGTGTCTCATCGCCGTTAAGCCACCATAGAGAGGCTGAGTTGGACCCTACAGAAAGGCGCACGTCGGTAATGTCCTCATCACATTCTATCACCGTTGTGGCAAGGAAGACGATACCATAATACTGCTTGTCGAGTCCAGTGGCAAAGCGGAACAGTTTTACGTTATACAGTTTACTGTCCATTTTATGCCATTTCAGTTTTTGCTTTCCCACCTTCACTTTCTGTCCGTCGACAGGGAGAAACGAGTATTGGCCTTTGAAATATTCCATACCAAGATGTTCCTTTATATATGAATCGGTAAACACGGTGTTTCCCCTGTTGGGCTTGTTTATAGGCTCAAGCAATGTCCATCTGCGTATAAAGCCCTCGTCGTCAGGACAAGCAGCCTCGGCAGTGGCGGGCGTGAAATAATTATCAATGGACGGTCCCTTGTCGGTCACCTTCCAGTTTTCTCGTTGTGCATATATTGCCACCGACATCATCATGGCAAATGCTATCATCCAATATTTTTTCATCAATCTTTCGATATTCAATATTCAACATTCAATCTTTTCAGGTCCTCAGGCCTTGAACTGCTTCCTACGAGCACTTCATACTTACCTGGCACGGCACGCATGGTGTTTGTCGCAGGGTCGAAGAGGGTGAACGCCTCCTCGTCGAGTTTTATTTCCACGTCATTCGTCTCTCCCGGCTTCAACGTCACACGCTTGAAGGCCTTGAGTGTCTTCAGCGGTCCGTCAACATCGTCACAACGGCGCACATACACCTGAACCACTTCTGTACCCTCGCGCTTGCCGGTGTTTTTTAATGAAGAATGAAGAATGAAGAGTGAAGAATCGCCTGCGGGTTGCTTCTCTATCTTGGCATCTCCATATTCAAACGTCGTGTAGCTAAGACCATAGCCGAAGGCATAGAGCGGATCTGAGAAGTAGCGATATGTGCGTCCCTTCATCGAGTAGTCTTCGAAGTCGGGCAACTGACTGCTGCTCTTGTAGAATGTAACGGGAAGCTTGCCCTGCGGGTTATAGTCGCCGAAGAGCACGTCGGCAACTGCCGTTCCGCCTTCCATGCCGGGATACCAAACCTGCACGATGGCTGCACAACGCTCAGCCTCGGGAGCAAGGGCGATGGCAGAACCTGAGCAGTTTACATACACAATTTTCTTTCCTGCCTCGGCAAGATGACGTATAAACTCACGCTGCACCTTTGGCAGTTCGATATGTGTGCGGTCGCCTCCCTTGAACCCATCTATCTTCACTGGCATTTCCTCGCCTTCGAGCTGCGACGATATACCGCCTACGAATACAACGGTCTCAATACCTTTGAGCTTGTTGATAGTCTCGGCATAGTCGATGGGCAGTTCCTCACCGATGTTCAGCTTCATGTTTGCGCCCCAGGTCTTTACGGTGTGGTAAGCCAGTTCGACGTCGTATGTCTTTCCCTTCTCCACGTCAAGTTCGAATCTCATCGGTTGGTCACGCCAAGTACTGTCGGCAGCGAGTGTCTTGCCGTTCACCTTCAGCGAGAAGGCACCAGTGTACTGCATTCTTATAACAGCCTTGCACGACTTCTCGGGCACAAATGTTGTCTCATACATGGCAGAGAAATCCTCCATCCTCACACCGTTGGCAAATGTATGCTGACCGCTTGTGGTCACTGCGATTGGATTGACGTAATATTCAGTGGTCACTGGTTTGCCCGAGCGAGTGGTGTTATTCCAGAAAGTGCCTCTTATACCTTTCTTTCCGTCGGCCTTGCACTGCGTCAGGAAACTGTTGACTACGCACTCCTCAGTGAGGTCGCATCCCTTGAGGTATGTCACATTCTTCTTGCCCGCCTTGGCACGGATGCCGTCGAGAATAGTCACTGTAGAATTGGGAGTTCCGTTATAGTTACCCCACATCATCGGGATATTGTCGGCATTAGGACCGATAACGGCTATCTTCTCTTTCTTTGCAAGAGGCAATAAATCATCATTCTTCAGCAGTACGATAGTCTGTCTTGCCATATCCAACGACAGTTGCCGGTGTTCCTTGCAACTGAGTATAGAAGGAGAAATCTTCGACCACTCGCACGCATCGTGCTCATCCATCTCACCCAGTTCAAAACGGGCTTCGAGCAGACGCACCACATGCTTGTCTATCTCCTTCTCGGTAATCAGTCCCTTATCCACAGCCTCTGGCAGTTTTGCGTATGCATAGCCGAAACCGCACTCCACGTCTGTACCGGCAATGACTCCCTTGGCAGCAGAGTGATAAGGAGTTGACGAAGTCTTGTGATTCATGTGGAAGTCGGCGATGGCACCGCAGTCGCTCACCACCATATACTTGAATCCCCACTCGTCGC
>CALZAP010000028.1 GCA_945614335.1 uncultured Prevotella sp. | reverse complement strand
CAAGGATGTGGATTGAATCCAAGGGCGACATCTTCGACGACAGCATGAGGGCAGTGGTAGAAGAAGTGAAAAGGGAAGTTTTTAGGAGTTAAGGAGTTAAGGAGTTAAGTAGTTAAGACGAATGTCCAAGCCTTTGATTTATCCGCTCAAATCATTTGTCTTAACTCCTTAACTCCTTAACTCCTTAACTCCTTAACTCCTTAACTCCTTAACTCCTTATCTCCTTAACTCCTTATCTCCTTATCTCCTTAACTCCTTAACTCCTAAAACTTCACAATCCTGCTTCCGTCTTCTTCCTCCTCTATGGTCACTTTCACGGCATCGCCGGGCAGAAGTTCTTCTATGAGTTCGGGCCATTCTATGAAACAGAGGGCACCGCTGTAGAAATAGTCTTCGTAGCCCATGTCGTATACCTCTTCAATCTTCTTGATACGATAGAAGTCGAAGTGATAGATGAGTTCTCCTGAGGTCTCCGACCTGTATTCGTTTACTATGGCAAACGTGGGTGAAGTGATGACATCTTCCACGCCAAGCTCTTCGCATACGGCCTTGATGAAGGTGGTCTTGCCGGCTCCCATCTTTCCGTAGAAGGCAAATACGGTGTTTTCTTCCAGCGCAGCCACAAACTGCTTTGCCGCCTCCCTTATTGTTTCAATGCTGTCTATTCTCAGTTCCATTTTTTTATCTCCTTGGTTTTAATGTTACTAACGGTATGATCATTTCCTCCATGGATATGCCTCCATGTTGGAATGTGTCTCTATAATACTGGACGTAATAATTGTAGTTGTTCGGATAGGCGAAAAACTGGTTGCCTTGTGCAAACACGTAGTTGGTGCTTACGTTGGGTTGTGGCAGATGCACCCGTCGCGGGTCTTTCACCACGAAGAGGTCTTTTGAGTCGAAACCCAAGTTGCGGCCTATCTTGTAGCGGAGGTTGGTGTTGGTGTTCCGTTCGCCTACAATCTTTACCGGTTTGTTTACGCGTATCGAGCCGTGGTCTGTAGTAACCACTATGCGGCAGTCGCTTGAGGCAAGCATCTTGAAGAAGTCGTAAACCACCGAGTGGCGGAACCAGCTCATGGTGATGCTTCTGTATGCCTTCTCGTCTTTCGCCAGTTCCCTTACGGTTTTCGACTCTGTCCGCGCGTGGCTTAGAATGTCGATGAAGTTAAACACCACTACATTCAGGTCTTTGTTTCTTATCTCGTTAAACTTTGCCATAAGCTTTTCCGCCGAGGCAGAGTCGTTTATTTTCGTGTAGGTGAATGAGTCCTTGCGCCTGTAGCGTTCTATCTGTGTCCTCACCAACGGTTCCTCGTTGAGGTTCTTTCCTTCCTCCTCGTCCTCGTCCACCCACAGGTCGGGAAACATCTTTGCAATGCCGTCGGGCATCAGGCCGCTGAAGATGGCGTTGCGGGCATACTGGGTGGCGGTGGGAAGAATGCTGTAGTAGAGCTGTTCGTCGATGTCAAACATCTCGCCTATCTCCTTCGACAGAAGTCGCCACTGGTCGTATCTGAAATTGTCGAACACAAGAAGAAACACCTTTTCGCCTGCATCGAGATGTGGAAACACAGCCGTCTTTATCACCTCTGTACTCAGCATCGGGCGGCTTTCGCTTCTTGGCTTTGGTGAGCTTATCTCGTCCATCCAGTTTTCGTAGTTCTTCCTTATGAACTTCGCAAACCTTACGTTGGCCTCTTCCTTTTGCATTACCAACGAGTCCAATAGAGGGGTGTCGGCAGTAGGCAGTTGCGACAGCTCCAGTTCCCAGTGTACTAACTGTCGGTATGCCTCAATCCAGTCTTTCCAGTCGCGTGAGTTGTCAATCATCATGGCAATCTGCTGGAAATGCTGCTGGTAGTCAGACTGTGTCACTTCAGCCACGATGGCTTTTTGGTGAATGTTTTTCTTCAGCGAGAGAAGTATCTGGTTAGGGTTGACAGGCTTTATCAGGTAGTCGGCAATGTTTTTTCCGATGGCCTGGTTCATGATGTCTTCCTCCTCGCTTTTAGTCACCATCACCACCGGCACTTGCGGCTGCACGGCTTTTATTCTCTGCAGTGTCTCAAGTCCCGAAAGTCCGGGCATCATCTCGTCGAGCAGCACGAGGTCGAAAGTCCTTTCCTCGCATTGCTTTATCGCGTCGTGGCCGTTGCTCACTGTCACCACCTCATATCCTTTCTTCTGAAGGAACATCACGTGGGCTTTGAGATGTTCTATCTCGTCGTCAGCCCAAAGCAGTAGTCCGTTTGTCATCTGTAAAAATCTTCTTCAAAGTCAAATACTTCCTGGTCGTCACCGTTGTTGTCGGTGCCTTCCCAGTCTTCGTTTTCGTCCTCCTCGTCCTCTTCTTCATCGTTTTCAGCTGCAGGTTCTGTGGTCACTTCCTCAGGTTCCGTCAGCAGTTTTTCTTCGGGCATGGCCAATGGCTCCATGTTTTGCCTGTAGAAGTCTTCATATTCGGCAAAGCTGAACGATGTGCCGAGAAGCGAAAGGTTTTGCTCGCTTACCACGAACAGCCTTACTCCCGACGACGGCTTTTGCAGAGGAGCGAATTCCTTTGAGAGCTGTTTTCGGTATTCGGTAGCCTCTTCCCAGCTACGGAATCCGCTGACAGTCATTCTTGTTATACCCTCCTCGCCTTCCACGTTGATGTCGAAGTTTCTCACGAGGAAGTTGGTGAAGTTATATTTTGCCAGTTCGTACAGCATCTGGTTGCTGTTCACCGAGTCGGTTCTGAATGCAAGCATCACCACGTGAGGTGTGTTGAGTTCCAGGCTGAGAGTGTCGGCGGCGGTGGAGTCGCTCTTTGCCGTAAGGGCGCGTCTCGACCATACGTCGCCAAGGTCGAATCCTCCAGTCTGCAGGGCCTTTCCCTCTTTTACGCCCTTCACTATCATTCCCGCCATCTCTGCCACTTCCGATGTGGGGTGTTTCTCCACCACCTCAGTCATCATGTCCACACACTTCTGCGTGTCGCCTTCCTTCAGCATGGTCAGCGCCCCAATGAAGAGGAACTTCGCACGGTTTTCTCCCTGCTCAAACCTCTCGTCGCTTATGGTCA
Source organism: uncultured Prevotella sp. (assembly GCA_945614335.1). Classification (GTDB taxonomy): domain Bacteria; phylum Bacteroidota; class Bacteroidia; order Bacteroidales; family Bacteroidaceae; genus Prevotella. The sequence goes on along the minus strand of CALZAP010000028.1, from coordinate 6,515 downwards.
TGTTAGCCTTGACCTTCTGGCTGTCTCCTTTCTTGAAGGCCTCGTATGTGGCGGTGTAGATAGAGTCTTCGATATGCTCTCCCCATCTTGAGTCTTCCAGGTAGTGCGGGTTTGAGAGCAGCTTAGTGTAAGGGCTTTCCGGATGGTTTTTCTTCAGTGTCTCAACCATTTCGGAGGCCTTTGCGTTTTTGCCTTGCCGTGAGTAGGCGAGAAACAGGTGGTAGCAAGTCTCGTCGTTGCGTTCAAACTCCGGCCAGCTTTTCAGCAGTCGTTCAAGGTGCTTGCAGGAGCCGGAGATATTGTCCATCTCGTCTTTCATTATTATGCCGGCTTCCAGTAGGGCAGGCTTCAAGAGGTCGTCAGACTGTTGCTTTTGTTCCTCGGTGAATGGTATCTGTGCAAGATAGTATTCGCGTTTGTGAGGGTCTTGGCTTGCGTCGTCGGCCTCTTTCTCCTCCTTGTCTTTTTGTTCCTTGTCTTGTTTCCCGCTTGTCTCCTCGCCGTTTTCTTCAGTTTCCTCCTGTTCCCCGTTGTTAGCTTCTTCCGGGTTTTCAAACTTCACCACCGTTTGGTTAGACCTTCGCCAGTTGTCGATGTTTTCTCGTTTTCCCCAAAGGCGTTCGAAGGCAGCCTTTCCTTGGCTTACTGTAGTGGGATTATAAAAATACCACACACCCGACTTGTCGGTCGTTTGTTGTTGCTGGTTTGTGTTCTGCCGGTTGTTTGCCTGTTGGTTGCCTGTTGAGGCTTGCTGTCTTTGCATTTCCTCTGCCTGCTTGTCGAGTTCGGCGTCTTTTTCCTCCTTCTCTTTCTTTTTCAGCAGTTCTATCTGCCTGTCTATGGCTGCGTTACGCTCAGCTTCCGGACATGTGGCAAGGTATTGCAGAGAGTCCTGAAGGTGTATGGCCTCAGTGTGTGGCACCAGTTTGTCGAGCACAACGGAGCGATCCGATAGCTGTTCGTAGTCAGGCCGTTCCTTGTCGAGCAGTCCGATGGCCTCTCCATAGCATCTGCGTGCGTCAGAATACTGTTGTCTCTCCCAGTAGATGTTGCCGAGTGTGAGCAGCAGCACACCTTTCTCTATGCCGCTTCTTGTGGCTTTTTTGTTGCCTTCCTCGTATGCGGCAATGGCTTTCAGTGTGTCGCGGTTCATCAGGTGTATGTTTCCTATGGCGTAATATACCTGGTCGAGATAGTCCTTGTTGTTGTCCGAGGCAGCCATCCTTTTCAGTCTTCCCACCATCTTCTTCGCGTTTCCTGTGCCAACCACTTCCGTCTGTGCTATTCGGGCGTTGAAAGACAGCTCGTATGGAGGGCTTAGCTTTATCACCTTACTGAACGACTTGTAAGCAGCCGCCCTGTCACCCTCCTCGGCTTGCAGTTGTCCGAGCAGATACCACTGTCTTGCCCTTTGCTTTCTCCGTTTTTCGTGTTTTATCACTTTTTTCAGGTAAGTGATGGCCAGTTTTCTTTGTCCGCTTTTAAGATAGTAGTCGCAGTAGGCATAGTCCCAGTCTCTCACTGCCCTGTAGTCCATGGAGTCGCGTCTCATCTTCGTTATCACGTCTTCCGCGTCGTATATCCATCCGAGTTCCGCATAGCTTTTGGCGAGCCATGCCCTTGAGATGCCGTTGATGGCAGGTTGTGTGGCGTATAGTCTGCCCATGTAAGAGAAAGTGGCGGCAGCCTCCTCGAACTCGCCTTTCTGGAATTGCGACTTTCCCAATAGCAGCCATGCTTTCCAGATGAAGGGGTTGTACTCCCTTCTTCCGAGCCATTCTATGTCTTTTGGAGTCTTCCTTCTCGACTTTGTCCATTCCGGTCGCTTTTTTATGCTGTGTTGTTTTATGGCTTTTTCGGCTTTTTCTATTGCACGGTCGAATTGCTGCTTTCCTATGTCCTTGCCAGACTTCGTGCCTGCGGGGTATAGTGGCAGTTGCTCTGTGAAGTTGTCCTTGTGTCCGTTCTCCTTCTCCAACGAACCCTCGATGAAAGCCTGGCTTCCGTTGAAGTATGTGTTGTATCGGGCGTTGAAAGCATGCCACCTGCGGCTTGCCGAGGTGTTTTTCTGTGTAGAGCAAGCCGTGAAGACAAATGCTGCCGCTATACAGAATGTTATTATGGCCCAAGGGCTAACTTGCTGTCTTCTCATTGGCGAATGTTGATTTCAGGATTCTAAGTGTCATGTATACCACTATCGACACGAATATGATGGACGCTCCCGACGGGACATTGAGAAAATAAGACAGTCCAAGGCCCATGAGGCAATAGCATATTGCAAACGCCACGCTGAGCCATTCCATCTTACGGAACTGCGACACGAAGATGTTGGCCGTCATCTGTGGTATGGTGAGAAGGCTGATGGCCAGGACGATGCCCACAAGCCTTAGTGTGGCTACTATAGTCATGGCTATGATTATCATCATGGCATATTCCACCGCCTTCACGGGCAGGTTCTGAGTCTTTGAAAACACGGGATCGAAGGCTATGCTCACTATCGTGTTCTCAAACAGCAGGAATCCTGTGACCACTAATGTGGCGAGCACGGCAAGCAGGGAGAGGTCTACACTGTCGATGGTGAGAATGTTGCCGAAGAGAAACGACGGCAGGTCGGGCATGAATCCCGGTGTAAGGAAACTGCATATTATGCCCACGCTCATACCGAGTGTCCAGAACAAGGCAATGGCACTGTCTTCCCTCACCTTCCTCTTTTCCGACATCCACTGCACCCCGCATGCACTTGCAATGGCAAATGCCATGGCGGAGAGTATGGGGTTGATGCCGAGAAACACACCGAGCCCCACACCTCCAAATGAGGCATGGGTGATGCCGCCGCTGATGAACACCAACCGCCGGCTTACAATGTATGTGCCTACAAAGCCGCACACCATACTCGCCAGCACACTTCCCAACAGTGCATTCTGGAAAAACGTGTATTTCAGTATCTCAAACATGTCTTTACTCAATCTTGTCTAACCTTTGGGCTTCATATCTCCTCCATCATCATCACCAATTCGTCTTTCAGCTGGTCCGGCACGTTCACTTGTCTGAGTATCAGGCTTCTGTTCCATGCCTTTGCCTCCTCGTGTCGCATGGTGTAGAGCACTTCGCGAAACTCCTCCACTTCCTCTTCGGAGTAAGAGTCTGACGGCTTGCCGGCAAAGCGGTCAAGGTCTTCGTCGTCGAAATATTCCACTTGCTTTGTCGCCGCCTCCATCATGCACTCTTGCTCACAGCGGTTGTCGTTGCCGTTGCAGGTGTCGCATGTGGGCTTGGTCACCACAGGTTCCTCTTCGCCCGACGAGAAGAAGAAGTGGAGGCCGCCTATGATAATGGCACCCACCGCCAGCACTATGAGAAGTACGACAATCACATTCATGCTTCACGCTCCTCGCTTATTTCGAACCCTACTTCGTCAAGGTGCTCCCAAAAGTGAGGGTATGACTTGGTCACCACCTGCGGGTTGTTTATTCTCATGTAGTTTCTAACGAAAGCCATGGGCGCAAAGGCTAAGGCCATACGGTGGTCTTCGTATGTGTCTATTGCAACGTCGAGCTGACTGCTTTCGTTTGAGTGTTGTTTCGTTCCGTCCCATATCAGCTCTGAGTCGTCGCGGTCTTCTATCACATATCCCATCTTCTTCAGTTCGGTCTTCAACGCCTCTATGCGGTCGGTCTCCTTTATCTTCAGGGTCTGCAGTCCGGTGAAGTGGAATGGGATTCTCTTTGCCACGCATGCCACCACGAGGGTTTGTGCCAGGTCGGGGCAGTTCATGAAGTCGTAGTCCAGACGTGCCACGCTGTGTCCTGAATATCTCAGGCACACGCTTCCCGGTTTTCCGTCTTCCGACTTTTCAAATGTAGTCTTCACGCCAAGCAGGCTGAACAGGTATCTTGTGATGGAGTCGCCTTGCTTGCTTCCGTCAAACAGTCCCGTGAGTCTTATGCTGTCTTCGGTCCTTGCGTTGAGTGCCATCATCTCATACCAGTACGACGCTGCGCTCCAGTCGTTTTCTATGTAATAGCTTCTTTGCGTGTATGGCTTTGGCTTTATGGTTATCACGTCGTAAGAAGTCCATTCAGCGTCGGCTCCAAACTCTTTCATCGTCCAAAGCGTGAGGTCGATGTATGGTCTTGATATTATTTCCCCTTCGAGATGTAGCTCAAGTCCGCCTTTTAGTGTAGGGGCTATCATCATCAGGGCAGAGATATACTGCGAGCTCACGTTACCCTTAATGTGCAGTTCGCCTCCCCTGAGTTTCTTTCCTTTTATCTTAAGTGGCGGGAATCCTTCTTTTTCCACATAGCTTATGTCGGCTCCGATGTATCGCAGTGCGTCCACGAGCACGGCGATGGGCCTGTTTTTCATTCTTTCGGTGCCGGTGATGATGTGTTCGCCTTCCGTGGTGGCTAAGTAAGCCGTCATGAATCTCATGGCGGTTCCGGCCGCCTTTATGTCGATGGTCTCAGGGTTGTCTCTGAGAGCCTTTACAATCACCTCTGTGTCGTCGCAGTCAGACAGGTTGTCGGGCATTGTTCCTCCTCCTGCCAGTGCGCTTATGACCAGAGCCCTGTTGCTGATGCTTTTTGATGCCGGCAGTTTCACGGTGCAGTCCAGTGCTGCCGGTGCGGTAATGATGTATTGCATAGAAAAGTTTTGCATATAAATAATGTGATACTCTATTTCGAACTGCAAAAGTAACTATTTTATTCCGTATTTCCAAGAAATATAGTGCAAATTAGGCATAAAAAGAAAAAAATATTCTCAAAAACTTGCATATATCGCAAAATATGTCTACCTTTGCACCCGCAAAACCGAAAGGTGGTGCAAATTGTTCGGGATGTAGCGCAGTTGGTTAGCGCACGCGTCTGGGGGGCGTGAGGTCGCAAGTTCGAGTCTTGTCATCCCGACAAAAAGCATCAGGGCTTTCTCATTTCGAGGAAGCCCTGATGCTTTTTTTGTCGGTAGTTGACTTCATTCCTTCCATTTGTTGTATTCATAGAATGCGGGGAGGGCATGACCGGTCTTGTTGTCGAACAGTCCGCGGTTGAGCCATCCTTTTGTCACGTCGCCGCCTGAGGCGTTCTCTTCCGCAAACCACCAGAACAGTCCTGTCACGTTCTTATGACGGCGTAGTTCTGCCACGAGTTCTTTGGTGAACATTGTCTGGCCGTCTACGCTGATGGGGTAGAACTCCGAATATGAGTCGGGCTTCGACCACTGGTCGTTTTCGTGAGAGTAATATGCTGCCGTCTCCACTATCATCACGTCGCGGAACGGCTCGTAGCGTTCCAGTGAGTCGAGAGTGGCTGACAGGACGCCCATGTTGCGGTGCCACATAGGGTAGTAGCTCAGGCCGATGATGTCGTAGTCGGTGCGGTGGCGGCGCAGCTCGTCGTAGAACCTGCGTGTGATGTTCCAGTCGCCTGCTTTCTCCGTGTGTATGATGATTTTCGCTTTCGGACAAACCTCACGGCACGCCTTCGCGCCGCTTTCAATCATGCGGCAAAGGGTGTCCCAGTTGTCCTTTTCCGTATGGTTTATTTTTCCTACAGGCCACAACATGCCGTTGGTAATCTCGTTGCCCACCTGTATGAGCTCCGGCTCGGCTTCAGCTGCTTTCAGTATCTGTAGCGATGTCAGGGTGTGGGCGTAGATGCTGTCACACAGGGCCTCCACCGAATGGTCTTTCCAGTCGGAAGGGATAAACTGCTTGCCGGGGTCGGCCCATGTGTCTGAGTAGTGGAAGTCGAGCATAAATTTCAGTCCCTTCTGTTTCAGCTTCACGGCAAACGCCTTCACGTATTCAATGTCCTGACACACTCCCTCTCCTTTGTTTGCCCCGGGAGCCTTGGCAGGGTTTACAAACAGGCGTACGCGTATGCAGTCCCAACCGTTCTGTTTCATAAAGTCCAGAGCGTCAACAGCGTTTCCTTCCGCGTCGCGGTATACAGTGCCCCTCGCCTCGTATGAAGGCAGCAGCGAGAGGTCGCCGCCGAGAAGCTTCTCTTTCCCGTCGTTCAGGTTAAACACTTCTGAGAGTATCGACTGGCCTTGCGAGGTGATGGTCGTTGCCAGTAGGATAAAGGTGAGAATAAGATGTTTCATATACGTTTAATTTAAGTTATTTGCAAAAGTACAACCTTTTCCTCATTTCTCCAAATGTTTTTGCGATTTTTTTGCATTGGTGTCTTCTTGATGACGGTATTATAACAAATGTTGGTACGGTCGTACAACCTATTAAAAGTTGAAGCATAAGTAGTCCCACGCCCCACTGTCAAGTTATGACAGTCCTCTGCCATCGTTATGACAGTCTTGCAGAAGACGTTAAACTTTGTTGAATAAGACGTAAGGCTTGTTGGATGAAAAAGTCATGATGCTGCTTGTATATAAGCCAGCTTCGCTGACACCCTACACCCTACATTATTTCGTGATTTTGGGCTGATAATCAATAAGTTAGTGAATGTAGGGTGGTGCTTGACCCTACACTAACCCTACATTCATCCTACATGTTT
>CALZAP010000027.1 GCA_945614335.1 uncultured Prevotella sp. | reverse complement strand
ATAAACTTCGCCATCGACAACCTCAACGGCTCAAACCCCAACAACCTGCCCGACATTAACATACGCGGCAACTCGTCGCTGCCCATGAGCGTGGAGGAATTCAACGCCGGACAGCAGAACAATCCGAACACTCCACTCGTAATAATGGACGGATTTGAAATCTCCCTGCAAAAGCTCATGGACTACAACGACGAGGAGATTGAGAGCATCAACATCCTGAAAGATGCAGCAGCAACTGCCATCTACGGTTCGCGTGGCGCCAACGGCGTAATAGTTGTAGTGTCAAAGCGTCCGGCTCCGGGACAACTGAAGGTGAACCTCGAGATGGGTCTTCAGCTCGAAGTGCCCGACCTCACGAGCTACCATCTGCTCAACGCCGCCGACAAGCTCGAACTGGAGCGCAAGGCAGGACTCTACAACCGCGACTGGTCGGCAACATTGCAAAACGAGTCGCTGCTGAAGGAGGCCTACAACGAACGTCTGCGCCAAGTGCTTAACGGCGTCGATACAGACTGGATGTCGAAACCGCTACGCACAGGAGTGGGACAACGCTACAACCTCCGTCTCGAAGGCGGAAGCGAAGAGTTCCGCTGGAGTGCCGACGCACAGTACAACGACGTAGAAGGAGCTATGAAAGGCTCTCACCGCCGCACCTTCAACGGGGCCATCACTTTATTGTATATATACAAGAACCTTACGTTCAGAAACTATACCTCTGTGGGCATCAACGCCAGTCAGGAGAGCCCATACGGCTCGTTCAGCACCTATGTTGACCAGCAGCCATACAACGACCCCCATGACAAGGAAGGTAACCTGCGCAAGTTCTTCGACCCCTTCTATGCCTGGGCCTCAAAGCCTGAGAATCCGCTCTACAACGCCTCGCTCGGCTCGTTCGACAAGAGCAGCTATCAGGAGCTTACCAACAACTTTGCCGTCGACTGGAACATACTGCCCGAACTGACACTGCGCGGACAATTCGGCATATCCAAGACCGACAGCGAGACCAACCGCTTCCTCTCGCCCGAGGACACATATTTCTCAAACTCAAGCACAGGCTCTCAATATCAGACCGGGGCAGGTTTCCTGCGTCGCGGACTCTATCGCTACGGCAACGGCGACAACCTCTCCATCAGCGCCGACGTCACACTCTCTTACAACAAGGTGTTCAACGACGTCCACTCTCTCTACGCCGGTCTGAACTGGAGCATGCGCACCTATGACTACGACAATTTCAACATCGCCCTCGAAGGTTTCTCTAACGAGTCGATGAACAACATTGCCGACGCACGCCAATATGCTCAGAACGAGATGCCAAGCGGCTACAACAACAAGACACGCCAGTTTGGCATTACGGGCAACGTCAACTATACCTACAACAGTCTCTACTACGTTGACTTCTCATACCGCATGGACGGCAACTCATCATACGGCAGCGACAAAAAATATGCTCCGTTCTGGAGTGCCGGCATCGGCTGGAACCTGCACAACGAGAAGTTTCTGAAGAACAACGGTATCGTAAACATGCTGCGCCTGAAAGCATCATACGGTGAGACCGGTGCCGCATCGGGCGCACTGGAAACCGACGCCTACACATACTATAAAGCCATTAACGACAACCGCTACATGAACTGGACGGGTGCCGCACTCGGAGGATTCGGCAACCCCGACCTCTCATGGCAGACCACAAAGGAGATGAACATCGGCACTGAGTTCGGACTGTTCGACAACCGCATCAAGGGTTCGTTTGAATACTACACTAAGAAAACAAACAATCTGCTTTCTTCAATGGACCTGCCTCTTTCGATGGGTTTCCCTTCTTATCGTGCCAATATTGGCGAGGTGGAGAACAATGGCTGGGAGGCTGCACTTCAGGGCTTCATCATTCGAGACCAAAAGCGCAAACTAAACTGGATGATTGGCGCACAACTCGTGTATAACAAAAACGAGATCACCAAACTCTCACAGGCCATCAAGGAACAAACAGAGGCATACATGTCAAGCGATGCCACCGACGAAGACGCATCGGGCATTCAGAACCTTTTCTATGAAGGTCGCCCTCAGAACGCCATCTACGCCGTGAAGTCACTTGGCATCGACCCCAGCACCGGTAAGGAAATCTATCTCGACAAAAACGGAAACATCGCCGACACATGGCGTGCCACCGACAAGGTGTATTGCGGCAGTGCCGACCCGAAATACCGCGGCAACCTCAACACCATGCTACAATGGGGCGACTTCACGCTCTCTGCCTCTTTCGGCTACTATTGGGGCGGCAAGGTGTATAACTCCACATTGCGCGACCGCGTTGAGGTGACCATCAACGACATTCAGAACAAGAACGTTGACGAGCGAGTGCTCAGCAGCCGTTGGTATGAGGCTGGCGACGTGGTGTTCTTCAAGAAACTCTCCACCGCTTCATCAAAAGCCACCTCACGCTATGTCATGGACAACAACGTGCTGGAGCTGCAGAGCGTAAGCCTTCAGTACAAGCTAAAGCACCCTTGGCTGCTGAAGACCTTCCACCTAAACAGTGCCATCATCGGCATCAACATGAACGACCTCGTCCACTGGGGCTCGGTGAAAATGGAACGAGGCATAAGCTATCCATACGCACGCAACATCCAGGCGAGCGTGAAGCTACTTTTCTAAATGAAAATAAACAACAATAATTATGAAGACAACGAAATATATTATAATGATGTTTGCCATCGCATTGTTTGCCACATCGTGCGACGACTGGCTCGACGTGCGAGGCGAGAACATCTCGAAGGAAGACGACCAGTTTGAAAACTATAAGGGCTTCCGCGACGCGCTCATCGGATGCTATATGGCAATGGGCGAGACCGACGCTTACGGTCAGCGTTTGACAATGACCAACATCGAGTCGATGGCCAACCTGTGGTATATGGCTGACAGCTATGAGAACAGCTATCCTGAGAAATACCAGCTCAGCCACCACAAATATGCCGACGACAACGCTCGTCCGGCTGTAAAGGCCATCTATGCCAAGCTCTACAACATAGTGGCTTCGGCCAACGTGCTGCTGAAAAACATAGACGAGAAGGGCGGCAATGTGGCCGAAAAGACGGCAATGAAGATGGTTGAGGGCGAGGCATACGCCATTCGTGCCTACTGCCAGTTCGACCTGCTGCGCCTGTTCGGCCAGCTGCCAAAGGGCGGAACTAAACAGGTGTCACTACCCTACTCGTTCACCACTGGCATTTCCGAATATCCCACGTTCTACTCTTTCAACGATTACGTGGCCCTGCTGAAGAAGGACATCGAGAAGGCCGAGACGCTGCTGAAGGACAATGACCCCATATTCTCGCAGACATTCACACAGCTCAACAACACTTACGACACTGAAGATGATTTTCTCTGTTACCGCCAGTCGCGCCTGAACTATTGGGCAGTACGAGCACTCCACGCGCGCATAGCCCTTTACCTTGGCGACAACACAGAGGCTAACACCATTGCCAACGAGATAATAACAGCCAACGGAGCCGACGGCAACCGACTGATGAAGCTCAGCGGAACATCAGATCTCACCAACGGCTACAACGGCCTACCCTCGGAGTGCCTGTTCTACCTGAGCAAATACGACGTCAACAGCTATGCCAACAATACACTCATAGGCGGGCGTGTAACGCAAGCAAAAGACGACAACTACTTCGTTTCGTCGGATATGCTCAACCAACTCTACGCCTCCATCCCAGGCAGCCAGGCATCGCACAACCGCTACCTCTACCAGTGGAACCGCTCGACAAAGAATCCGTCGGCTGTGATCTGCCCCACGACGAAGAAGTATTGGTATGACGAGAACAGTGCCAACAGCAGCTATCTCGTGACAAAATATCAGATAATTCCCATGCTGCGCATGTCAGAGATTTATCTCATTGCCATCGAGACGAGCAACGACCTTGCACAAGCCCAGAAACTCTACGACGAGTACATGAGCGAGTGCCAGTTCACACTCTACGAGCCATTCGCCTCGCTCGATGCCGCAAAGGCCGAAGTGGTCAACGAATACCGCCGCGAATTTTTCGCAGAAGGTCAAATGTTCTACTGCTACAAGCGCAATGCAGCAAAGAACATGATGTTCACCAACGACGTGATTAACGAAGAAGACTACATTCTTCCACTTCCGTCAACTGAAATAGAAAAATAAAAGATTATTCACATGAAAAAACAGATAATTCTATCATTCATCGTAGCCGCAGGGCTTGCTTCCTGCGAAAAAGACCTTGAGATGTACAGCGAGCCGACGTGCCGCCTCAACTTCTACTACGACATCGACGAGACAGGCGACTACAAGCCTGAAATGGGACGTTCGGCATACTCGTTCGTCTATGGCGACCCAGACCGCACTCAAGACACCATCTGGGTGGAAGTGGAGTCGATGGGATTCGTAAGCGACAAAGACCGAGCCATAAGCCTCGAACAGGCCGACAGCGCAGGAGTGGAAAACGCCGTGGCTGGAAAGCACTACGTGGCATTCAACGACCCGCAGATGGCTCAATACTATGTCATGCCGGCAGGCAAGGCACGCACCAAATTGCCCATCGTGATGCTGCGCGACGCCAGCCTGAAGGAAAAAACGGTGGTGCTGAAATACCGCATCAAACCCAACGAAAACTTCATCAACGGCTACAGCCAGTACATCGAGCGTTCGCTCACATTCTCCGACCAGCTGTCGGAACCATCGAAGTGGACTTATCAATATCCGTATGGGGACAAATGGACTGTCAGCTTCGCCGACTATTTCGGCGACTACGGACTTGTTAAGCACCAGTTCCTGATTAACGAGACGGGCGACAAATGGGACGACGAATACATCGACAAACTCATGACCGGCGACTCAAGCTATCTGGAATACATGATGAGAAAAATGGCAAGACGACTTCGTGAGGTCAACGCCGAGCGCGCTGCACAAGGACTCGAGCCGCTGACCGAAGCCGACGGAACACCAGTGGAGATTTATGACCCGTACGCTTAATGGAGATTGAAAGTTGAAAAAAATAATCAGTATGAAAAAGAAAATATTATATTCCGTAGCCTTGGCTTTGACCATGACGCTGACAGGCTGTTTCGACGACGACAGCACTTCAGCCACCGACAACATCGCCGCAACCACCATCGAAGGCATCGAAAGCTCTTATGTCAAAACGGCATACGTGGGAGAGCACCTTGTGATAACCCCCGACGTTAAGGCGAGCTTCCCCGAAGGGCAGCTAACATACACATGGATGCTGCTCGACAGCAACACCGGCTCAACCGACAAAAACGGCAACACCATCGAGCCGACAATCATCGGCAGCGAGAAAAACCTCGACTACGATGTGCAGCTCTCGCCCGGAATCTACCAACTGCGACTGGCCGTTGCCGACAAGGAAAGCGGCTACACAGCCTACGCCAAGACGTCGCTCACCGTGCGCACGCTTTTCTCACAGGCCTTCTACATACTGAAGGAAACAGCCGAAGGAAACACCGAGGTTGACCTGCTGACACTTGACGGACAGAAGGGCGACAACCTGCTTACACAGGTCAACGGCGCTCCGCTGCAAGGCAAGCCGCTGACGCTCTATCCAAACTACGACAAGTATTACATCAATCCCGACAACGACGAGATGGAAGGCACCAACGCCATCATGGTGACAACCGACCGCCACAACGTCTCGTTCTTCCGTACGTCGGACTTCAAGGAAATATTCAACCGCGACAACATCATGTTCGACGCAATGGATGCCAACGAGCAACCCTACGGCACTTTCCTTACGAGTTTTGGCAAAACCGTCATGATAACCTCAACAGGCATCTATTCCGCCGTTGCAAAGAGCAACTACACCTCGCCTACAAGCGGACAGTGCGGATTGCCACTGAGCGAGTGTGGCGGCAGCAAGCACTTTTTTACCGACCCGCTCAACTCCGGCGGCGGAGCTCTTTGGGATGCCACGTCGCACAGCCTCATGGCCTTCGACTACAACATGACTGCCTCTCCACTACTCTACGACGACTGGACAGGTGAGGACGAAACACAAAACCTCACCTCGTTCGACTGCCTCCACTGCGGCTACAACTGCCTGGCAGGCTCGTCTGTGGGTACTTTCGTGCTGGCAGACAACACCTCCGGCACACGCTATCTCTACCTCGTGTCGTCGTCGTTCTTCGGCTGCTCGCTGCAAAGCCGAATGCCGCTTCCGCGCGACAGCCATGCCGCCACCGCCACTGCCTACAGCACCAACGGCGTGAGCGCGTCATATCTCTACTGCATCGACGGGGGCAAGGTGTATGCCGGCGTGATGGGCGACGACTATGCCGAATCGCAACTGAAGTTTGAAGGCATCGGTAGCGACGAAACCATTGCCTACGTGACCAACCAATATTGGAACTCTGCATCGGACGGCAGCAAAAAGTTTGACTACCTTGTAGTGGCCACACAAAACGGCGCCAACTACAAGCTGCGCTTCTATGAAACCAACGGTGGTGCGCCAGTAGGCCAGCCGGTGCTCACCACAGAGGGTGAAGGCCGTGTGAAGAGCGTGCGATTCCAAAACGACAGCTTCAGCACCTTCGACTGGTATTTCCAGAACGTGTTCAGCATTAATGACTAAACAAAACATGTTTGATAGAAGATTAGTAAATAATAATTAAATGAATAAAGACATGAAAAAAATATTGTTCTCTCTCATCGGTCTATGGCTGAGCATTGCAGCAACAGCGCAGACCGACTTCCGCCACATCACGTTCAGTGAGGCTAAGGCAGCAGCAAAGGCAGAAGGCAAACTCATGTTCATCGACTTCTATACCGAGTGGTGCGGTCCATGCAAGCGCATGGCCACCGAAGTGTTCCCGCAGAAGAAGGTGGGCGACTTCATCAACCCCAAGTTCGTATGCATAAAGATAGATGCCGAAAAGGGCGAGGGAAAAGACTTGGCAAAGACATACAAGGTGAAGGCCTATCCCACATTCATCATCACCGATGCCGACGGCACGGAAAAAGGCCGCTTTCTTGGCATGATGGACGAAGAGAAACTGATTATTGAAATTGAACGAATAAGCGACCCAAACAAGTCGCCGGAGCGCATCAAGCAGCGTTATGCCGAGGGCGAACGCACGGCTGAACTCATGTCAGCCTATGCAGCCATCATTGTAGATGATGCCATGGAAACACGCAGCCAAAGCAAGATCATTGCCGCTAAGGAGAAGGCCGACAGCCTCGTTCAAGCCTACTTCAAAGCACTGTCAGACGACGAAAGGGTTAAGCCGGAAAACATGTTCGTATATAGAAAACATACGTTTAACCCTAACGACGCATCGACACAGTTCATTCTGAAAAACCTCTCAAAGTTTCCCGAGTCGATGCGTCACGACATCGACAGTATTTCACGCTTTGTGTTCGACTATGCCATATATCGCTGGATTGGCGACGAACGTAAGCTCGACAAGGCTGAATACGACTACGTGAAAGCCACTGTGAAGAAGATGGGTTATAACAAGGACAAGCACTTCGACGCTGCATATGCCTTCATAGAGGAGTATGCCAAGGGCGACAAACTGGCATTCATCGACTTCTGCGCAGCCAACTTCACTAAGCTCGACAATATGCAGAAAATTTATCTCACTCAAAACTACGCAGACCGGTTTGCCGACGAGAGTGACGACACGAAAAAGAAGGCAGCCCGATTCCTCCGCAACCAACTGCCCGACATGGAGCTTGACAACATGTATTTCACCATGATTCAAATACAAGACCTCGAAAAGGGCAAGCATTGAAGTTTACTCTAAAAGAATAATTATTCACAAACAACCACTTTTAAAAACAAAGCCGCCGGACTCCGTAAGGAATCCGGCGGCCTTCGTATTTCATACTTTCAATATTATTATCATGAAAACGTCTGCTCGTCGACGACGTTGCCCGCTTCACATTCGCAATAAACTACGCATTATTTGCAAACTTTTCGCCAAATTTATCCAAAAATCGGGGAAATAAACATAATATTAAACATCATAAAATAGTTACGATAGTAGCCTCTCCTCTCGGTTTTTACAAAAAAGTAGTAACTTTGCAGCGGAATTCATTAATTTATACTCAGTTATATGTATTTCAAACGGAATATTGACCAGTATCTTGCAGAATGGAAAGACAGTCAGAGAAGAAAACCACTATTCTGTTGAGGTAAAGGCTGGAGTCACTGGAAAGATGAAGAGTCTCAGATTGTTTAACTTATAACGTTATGCATAATCCCTGAGCCTTAGAGTTTTATATAGGATTAGCTGAAAAGTTACCTATTTGGCCGCAAAGGGTAAAAAAATAACTTATTGCGTCAAATTTTTACGCCCCTTATTTTGCCGAAAAGGATATTTTTTGTACCTTTGCGGCAAAATAAGTAGTAAATATGGAACAAGCTTACCACATTTGTAGAGGAGACGAAAAACCGCTCATTACACAACCGGCTTCCGTTGACTACGAGGACATTGCCTCGGTGTTCAGTTATGAAATGTTTGACAGGCAGATGCACTCTTTCATCGCCATGTGGAACATGCTCATTGAAGCATGGGACGACTATGGCACTCAGGAACTTACGTTCGACATACTGTCACTTTCGCTAAAGGCGTCGCGCTTGTGTCTTATGGCCGACGAGGACATGGCGAGGCAAAACCATGACTTGAAACGTGGCCGAAGGCTAAAGAATATGGAATTTGCGGCTACTCTCGAGAGGATGGTCACGGAGCGTATTACGCCTTTGGTGGAGAATGTCATAAAGAAGGTGAGGAGCGAGGGGCGTTTCGAGGGACACAAATGGAAAAGGACTACAGCTACGATACTCAGCATGCTGCCAAAGCTCGACGGCATTGCCAACAACGAGGAATACAAGTTTACGACCTTCAGCAGAGAAGTGGCAGAGATGGAGGGATTGCTGAACATGAAATACAAGCCGACGAAATATCCCGGAATGCCGTCGGAAGAGAGATTGTGGAACCTGCTGCTGCTTTTCATGCGTACCGCCTATCTGATGATGCACTTCAGCAGGGCTGAAAACCTTTGCGGAGTGAGCCTGAGCAACGAGGAGGCGGGACTGATATTCGAGGCTTCCATCCAGCAATACATCGACTCGCCAAAGGGCAGGGAAGAGCTTGACCTGTATTTCGCCACGCTGAAATACGACAACGACGGATGTGAACTCACGGTAAGCCAACTGAAGGAAGCCCGACGAAAGCTCCGCGAGACTGTTCCCCAACCGTTGCAGCTCGTCTTTCTCAACCATGCAGGCAATCTTGAGGCCATGGCCCAGGCTTTCATTGCCAAGGGCGGATGCGAGGAAGAGGACTATGAGCCTTTCGTGTCGGCAGTGGCAAAATGGTTTATCATTGAGCAACAGATACATTCAATTGAGCATCCGGAGAAGTGTGTGACGCCAATCTACAACCAGGTTTTCCACAAGACGGTAAACGGTCGCCTCGTAGACATGGAAAGGCTTAGGTTCAGTATAGGAGAGATGGCGAAGGCCATCACCAGGAAGAGCCATTGGTTCTGCCTTTGGTGTGTCCTTCGCCACCATAACCTTTTAGCCGACAAGTCGCATGAGCATTTTGCCCAGCAGATGATGCACCACGAATGGTTCGGAC
>CALZAP010000026.1 GCA_945614335.1 uncultured Prevotella sp. | reverse complement strand
AGCATTTCATCGTGCTACTGCTTATGGCAGTATTTTGTTGTGGTAATGTCTATGCACAACACAAGCAAACGGTGACTGTTCAGGTGGAAAATGCCAACTTGAAGCAACTCTTTGCAGCCATCGAAAGTCAGACAACCTATCACTTCTCCTACCGCGATGAAATAATCGACAAACGGAAGGACATCACACTTAACATGACAAAGGCTCCCGTGGAAAGAGTGCTCGACAAGGCATTGCTGAAACGAAACCTTGCTTACCGTGTGGTTTCTGAGAAATCTATCGTAATCTACGACAAAGACTCTGAGCCTGCAGTAACAGGACAAAAATCCGCGTCAAAACGTAAGATTACAGGACGTGTGCTCGACAGCGCAGGAGAACCAATCATTGGCGCAAGCGTAATGGTGAAAGGAACGGGAAGCGGTTCTGTGACCGACATCGACGGATGCTTCAACCTCCTTACAGACAACAAACGTGTCACTCTTGCCGTTTCGTATATCGGATTCCAGTCGCAGGATGTAGTGTCTGAAGGAAACAAGGAACTTAACATCGTGCTCAGACCTAACGAACAACTCCTTGAGGAAGTAGTGGTCACTGGATATGGAACATACAAGAAGTCGGCATACGCAGGATCCGCGTCAACAGTGAAGACAAGTCAGCTGAAAGACGTGCCGGCAGTGTCGTTCTCAGGACTACTGCAAGGTGCCGCCCCCGGCATACAGATCAGTTCCTCTTCAGGTCAGCCTGGTGCCGCCACATCTATCAACATCCGTGGTATGGGCTCTTTCAATGCATCCAACTCTCCTCTTTATGTCATCGACGGTGTGCCCACAATGTCGGGCAACGTGTCTACCCTCGACACCGATGCCGGTCTTGACATCATGAGCACCATCAACACCTCTGACATTGAAAACATCACGGTCATAAAGGACGCGGCGGCTGCTTCCCTTTATGGTTCGCGTGCAGCAAATGGTGTAATCCTAATCACTACAAAGAAAGGAAAGGTGGGAAAACCATCCGTATCGTTCAAGTCTGACTGGGGATTCTCCGACTTTGCCATGGACTACAGACCCATCATGAGCGGCGAGCAACGTAGAGAATACATCTACAACGGACTGAAGGCGGGACAGATTGTCAACAACAACGCCACAGAGGAAGAGGCAACGAAATATGCCGACGAGAACATCGACCTGTATGCACCGGTGCCTTGGTGCGGATATGTGGACTGGGACGATATACTATTCAAGAAGGGTAGCCATCAGAACTACGAGGCGTCGGTGTCGGGAGGTACAGACAGGTTCAAGTATTACACTTCTCTTGCTTACCTCAACCAGGAAGGTATCACCGCCAATTCTGGTCTTGAGCGAGTCAGCGGAAGGGTGAATGCCGAATACAAAGCCACCAACCGCCTCACACTTGGAGCAAACATGCTCTTCTCAAAGGTTAACCAGGACGTATATAGCGAGGGAACAAGCTATACGTCGCCTTTCTATAGTTCAAGAAACTGTGTCGTACCTTCAGACCCTGTATACAACGAAGACGGCACGTGGAACCGTGAGTTCATACGCAACGACGACCGTAACCCGTTGCTTTCGCAGACCTACGATTCACGTCGCGAATACATCACCCGCTACTTCAACACCATCTATGGCGAATACGAGTTCATACCCAACCTCAAGTTCAAGTCTACACTGAGCTACGACTACAACATCAACAAGGGTGAGAGCTGGAACGACCCGCGCACATCCAATGGCGATGACGTGAACGGCGAGATGTACAAGAACATCTACGAGAGAAGCAAACTCGTGTGGGCAAACCAACTGTCGTATGTGACCACCATTGCCGACGACCACCATCTCGACCTGCTTGCCGGCTATGAGGTGGACGACCAGTACCGCGACTATGTAAGTGGCGACCGTATGAACTTCGCCACCTATAACAAGCCTTCGCTCAGCAATGGAGCCACACTCGGCGACACAGGAGGTTCAAGCACACGCACCCGACTGCTCTCGTATCTCACCCGCGTGAACTACGACTACAAAAACCGCTACTATCTCGGAGGCAGCTTCCGTACCGACGGCAGCTCACGACTGGCCTCCGGCAACCGCTGGGGCAAATTTTGGTCGGTGTCGGCTGCATGGCGCATGATGGAAGAGAACTTCATGAAGCCTCTAAGCCACTGGCTCACCGACCTCAAGTTGCGCGCCTCTTATGGCGTGAATGGCACCTTGCCTTCCGACTATTATGGATATTATGGCCTGCTCAGCGTGTCAAACAGCTATATCGGCGACCCGGCATACACCCTCTCGCAAATAGCCAACGACAAGCTGTCGTGGGAGACCAACCATAACCTGAACATAGGTGTGGACATAAGCCTTTGGAACAGGGTGAACGTGACCGTTGAATACTACACCCGCCGCACAAAGAACCTTCTCATGGACTATCCTATATCAATGACAACAGGATTCGGAAGCTATCTGCTGAACATTGGCGAGGTGAAAAACCAGGGCGTTGAACTTGAGATAACGTCACGAAACATCGAGACAAAGGACTTTAGCTGGAACACCACGTTCAACCTCTCTCACAACAAGAACAAAATCGTGACACTCGACGGCACACAGACAGAAATCATCAGCGGTTCGCAGATACACAAGGTGGGCAGCTCCTACCGCACATTCTATCTCATAGAGTTTGCCGGCATCAATCCAGACAACGGCCGTCCGCAGTTCTTTACCAACACAAAGGACGCCAACGGCAATTATGTTAAAGAGGTGACCGAAAATGCCGACGAGGCTAACCGAATAGCCACAAAACATGCCGAGCCAAACTTCACCGGAGGTCTCGTCAACTCACTGCGCTACAAGTGGTTCGACCTTAACTTCACCTTCTCCTACCAGTTTGGCGGATACAACTACGACAACTGGGCACAGAAAACCGAGCATGGCGGCAACGACCTTGAGGCCAACATCCCGGCCTATTACGCCAACTCATGGAAACAGCCAGGTGACATTACAAACTACGAACTCTTCATCGAAGAGCCCGACTATCCCATGAGCAGCTACGCCACCACACGACGTCTGCACAGCAGCGACTTCATCCGCCTGAAAAACCTCACCCTCGGATTCACACTGCCAAAGGAATGGACTTCCAGGATAGGACTCGACCACGTGCGACTCTACGCCTCCGGCAACAACCTCTGGACATGGGCACGCTACGACCAGTACGATCCTGAGGCTGTCAGTGCCGGCTCCGCCATCTGGGGCACACCGCCACTGAAGACCATGACATTCGGTATCAACATCAATTTCTAACCCCTTCATAAACAATAAGGTACAATGAAAACAATAGCATCATATATTATTTGCGGAACCATGGCACTTTCCGTATCGTCTTGTTCCGACGGATGGCTGGACGTAGAGCCCTCTACCGCCGTAGAGACAGACAAGTCCATCAACGAGCTTTCCGATGTCAACATCATGCTCAACGGCATCTACACCACCATGCAAGATGCCTACGCCTATTCCGGACGACTTGTTTACTATGGCGATGCCTGTGGCGACGACATGATGGCCTACAGCGCCACAAAGCGTACCGGCAACTACTACACGTTCAATTTCACAAAGGATACCGCCCCGTCTTCCTTCTGGTCGTATCCCTACGAGATGATAGGTCTCTGCAATATCATACTCACAAAAATTGACAATGTAGATACCAAGGAGACCGACTTGCGTGACTATTACAAGGGCCAGGCTCTCGCCTTGCGCGCCATGCTTCTCTTCGACCTTACGAAATTTTATGGCTATCCATACAAGAAAGACAATGGAGCGTCGCTCGCGGTGCCCATTGTGACAACCGTGCTCGACAAGGAGGCCAAGCCAAAGCGAAACACGGTGGCAGAGTGTTATACACAGGTCATTGCCGACCTCAAGGCCGCTGTTGCAGCCATGGACAACGACGAAGGAAAGGCTTTCCATAAAGGACATATCAACCTTTATGGAGCACAGACACTGCTCAGTCGTGTCTATCTGTATCATGGCGACGACGCTGAGGCTCTCACTATGGCTGAGCAAGCCATTAAGGGCGCAGAGGCAAAAGGATATAAGCTCTGGACAAATGCTGAATATGCCACAGCATGGGCAAATGACGCAAGCAATGGTACAAAGGGAGAGGTGCTGTTTGAGATTGTAAACACCACCGACGACAGTCCGGGAAAAGAGTCGCTCGGACGTCTGCACTCGCCTAGTGGATACAAGGACATCTGCCTTACATCAAGTTTCTATGCACTGCTCAACGAAGACCCTGACGACGTGCGCCTAAAACTTCTTGTATACAGCAGCAAGCGTGCCTTCGTAAACAAGTATCAGCCGCAGGATGGAGAAGACATCATGGACGCAAACATTCCGCTGCTTCGTCTTTCTGAGGCTTATCTCAACGCCGCTGAGGCTGCAGTGAAGACTGGCGACAATGCTTCTGCTGTGAAATATCTTAACGCAATAGTATCCAGGGCAAATCCTGAAAACACAGTCGAAGGCACAACAATAAGCCTCGACCGCGTCATGACCGAGCGACGCAAGGAACTCGTGGGAGAGGGACACCGGTTCTTCGATGCCTTGCGCGACGGAGGTATAGTGGACCGACACGACGTGAAGGGACAGTCGAAAATCAGCTCCACAAAGCACTACATCACCAAGGCCGAGAAAATGAATTTCTCGTGGGATTACTACAAGTGTGTTCTCGCCATACCAAAGGCTGAGATGGACGCAAACCAAAACATGGAGCAAAACCTAGTATACGACTCTGCCAAAGAAGAGGAATAACCAATGATAAATACCATTTTATATCGTTCTCTTTTATTTATGGTCTGCATGTCGGCATTCGCCGGCGTGCAGGCTTCTCACGACCATAAGCCGCTTCTCACGGCTGACGGCCCTTACATCGTCCACTCTGCCGATGGCAGTGCCCGTGTGGTCAGCGTAAGTCTTGACGGTTACATCTGCGACACGACCTATGCCTCGATTCCAGCCAACTTCAGCTTTGAGGTAGTGTCTCACGACGGCCGACATCGTTTCCCCGTGTCGCTACATCATGTGGAGCGTCCTCAGTGCAACCATCCCCAACCCGACAAGCTCTTTGTCATGTCCGACCCGCATGGCGACCTCGACTGTGCCGTCAGCCTGCTAAGGGGTGGGGGAGTGATAGACAACAACTATCGGTGGACATACGGGCGAAACAGCCTGATGGTCATAGGCGACGTGATGGACCGTGGCAACGATGCCATTCAGATTCTATGGCTCCTCTACAAACTGGAGCAGGAAGCCGCCGAGGCAGGAGGCTCTGTCCACTTCCTCTTGGGCAATCATGAGCCAATGGTGCTCATGAACGACCTTCGGTACACCAAGGAGAAATATCTTCTTTTAGCCGAATGCCTGATGATGGAATATCCCGTACTATTGTCGCGCGGCTCTGTTTTGGGCTACTGGCTTTCTACGCGCAATACTATTGAAATAATCGGACGTTCACTTTTTGTACATGCAGGCATCAGTCGCGAGTTTCTTGACCTCGGCCTGTCGTTGCCCATGGTCAACGAGCATGTGAGTCACGGACTGTGGATGAACAAGCAGCAGCGTCGTGCCGACTCGCCGCTCACGTGGTTTCTCTTTGCTTCCAAGGGACCGTTATGGTACAGGGGTATGGTTCGGCAGGAAGAGCGATACAGTCCTATAGCCACTGACACGCTCGACATGGTTCTCCGGCATTACGACGTGGACCGTGTTGTGGTAGGCCACACGATATTCCCCGAAGTTACCTCGCTGCATGGCGGCCGAGTGTTAGCAGTGAACGTAGACAACAAGAAAAACCGTAAATCCCGACACACCCGTGCCATTCTCATAGAAGGCGCCGTCGTCAGCTTTGTCGATGACGACGGAAACCGTCATCAACAGTGTCGATAAAAATTATTTCACCTTTTGTTTGGTCATTTAGTGATAATTGTTTATCTTTGCAAAAGGAAATACTGCTGATTATAAACTTATTTTACATTATTATGAACAAAATGACCAAACGGATGGTGCTGGCACTTATGGCAGCTACCATTGTGCCGCAATCATTTTTGGCACAGACAAATACTGTTGCAGAAAGTTTCAGGGTGAGCGACGTGCGGCTTGAGGCAAGCCCGTTCAAGCATGCCGAGGACATGGACATACGTTATCTTCTCGCCCTCGACCCCGACCGCCTGCTCGCACCTTACCTGAAGGAAGCGGGACTCACTCCTAAGGCCCAGAACTATACCAACTGGGAAAATACCGGACTCGACGGCCATGTGGGCGGACACTATCTCTCTGCCCTCTCATTCATGTGGGCAGCCACCGGCAACGAGGAAATAAGACAGAGACTCGACTATATGCTCGCCGAACTGAAACGATGCCAGGAGGCTTCAGGCGACGGCTACCTCGCCGGCGTGCCGGGCGGACGACAGATATGGAAGGAAATAGCTGAAGGCAATATACGTGCGTCGGCTTTCGGACTCAACGACCGTTGGGTGCCTCTATACAACATACATAAGATATATGCCGGACTGCGAGACGCATACCTGCAGGCAGGACGACAGGAGGCAAAGACCATGCTCGTGAAACTGACAGACTGGATGGCTGACATCACCAAAAACCTCTCCGATGCCCAGCTTCAGGACATGCTCAGAAGCGAGCATGGAGGACTGAACGAGACCTTTGCCGACGTGGCTGCCATCACCGGCGACAAGAAATACACCACACTGGCACATCGCTTCAGCCACGACTTCCTGTTACAGCCCCTGCTGCGCCACGAAGACAAGCTGACCGGCATACACGCCAACACTCAGATACCAAAAGTGATTGGTTTTAAGCGCATTGCCGACGTGGAAGGCAATAACGAATGGAGTGAGGCTGCACGTTGGTTCTGGCAGACAGTGGTGGAAAACCGTTCCATCACCATCGGCGGCAACAGCGTGCGCGAACACTTCCATCCGGCCGACAACTTCGAGTCGATGCGCACCAGCGAACAAGGACCGGAGACCTGTAACACCTACAACATGCTCCGACTGACAAAGATGCTCTACGAGACATCGGCTGACTCCCGATACATGGATTATTACGAGCGTGCACTGTTCAACCACATCCTCTCCACACAAGACCCCGTGCAGGGCGGATTCGTTTATTTCACACCGATGTGCCCCGGACACTACCGCGTCTACTCACAGCCACAAACCAGCTTCTGGTGTTGCGTGGGCAGCGGACTCGAAAACCATGCCCGCTATGGCGAGATGATATACAGCCACTCTGGCGATAAAAAGCTCTATGTCAACCTCTTCATCCCGTCAACCCTTTCTTGGGGCGACGTGACCGTGAGCCAACATACAGGATTCCCATACGAGGAGGGAACCACAATCTCCATAACTCCTGCCAAGGAAAAGAAAAAGTTTGCCTTGATGGTCAGACTGCCGGAATGGACCGAGCAGGATAACGTTACATGCCAGGTGAACGGAAAGGAAACGAAGGCAAGACAGGAAAACGGATATATCGTAGTGGAGCGCACGTGGGAGAAGGGCGACCGCCTGCATGTGACGCTTCCGATGCACCTCAGTGCCGTTGGACTGCCCGACGGTTCCAGCAACTATTCGTTCCTCTACGGCCCTATTGTCTTGGCCTCACGCATGGGTACACAGCGTCAGGATGGTATGTTTGCCGACGACAGCCGCGGCGGACATATTGCCAACGGACCTCGACTGCCGTTGCAGGACATGCCGGTAATAATTGGCAATAAGGACGAACTCCTAAACCATCTGAAGAAAGACGGCGACCAGCTGAAGTTCAAGCTCACCGGCGTAACTCCCGCACGCTATGAGGGCATGACTCTCGAACCCTTCTTCCGCATTCATGAGTCAAGGTACATGGTGTATTGGCCAGTGATGACCGAGGCGGAGTGGAACGTGGAGAGTGAGAAACGAGCTGAAAGGGAGCGTGCCGTCCAGGCTCTCGACAACCGTACTGCCGACAAGGTGGTGTGTGGCGAGCAGCAGCCGGAAAGCGACCACTTTGTGGAAATGAGCCAGGCAAATGCAGGCGACGACGAGGGTACACACTGGCGCGAGACCCGCGACTGGTTCAGCTACCGCATGAAGACCGGCGGTCAGGCCACAGCCGTGCGCATAGCCTTCCGTCACGACGCTTCGCGCGATGCCCGTGTGTTTGTGGATGGCGTTGAGGCAGGCTCTTTTGGCGGCGAGGCCTCAGGCACAGTCGAGATAACCATACCGGAGTCAAGTCGCAGTGCTGAGACCATTGTGGTAAAGGTTGCGAAAGCCACCAAGCCGTTGACCCCACACATTTATGAAGTAAGGGTGATGAAATAAAAGAAAATTAAAAATTAAAGTTCAAGACAATAGTCTTCCGCTTCTTTTAGGGAGTATTTACGGCTTGGATATTCGTCTTGAATTTTAATTTTTAATCTTTAATTTTTAATTTTCTTTCCTCCTTTAACTTCCCTTACTTCCGAACCAACGGTCATTGGCCGAAGGGTAAAGGGATTCCTTGAGCTTTGCGAAAAAAGTTGAGTATTGATACCATTACAAAAATCGACGTAAAAAACTTTAACAAAGCCACTATGCTGCCCATCGTATAATAATAGTGCCCCAGTCCATTTTAACACCGCTGTGCCTCCACTCTGCCTCCGCTCTGCCTCCGTACCAAAGTCGGTGTGGGTCTATACCAAACTCGGTGTGGGTCTACTCAAAACGCCGAAATAGACTATATTCCCACCGAATTTGGTATTGAACAGCAAAAGAGGGACATTATGGCATTAGGATAAAAATATTTGATTATTTCCCTTCACAATCGAAACTATTCAGTAGTCCTCACAACCAAACATCCTGAACTCAATATAAAAATGCAGAAAACCTCACTTTCCTTACAGAATACAATAATCTCGCTTTCAAAACATAAAAATATTCTTGTTTGCTTTGCAGATTCACATAATTGTATTATCTTTGCACCGGACTAATGAATATACGAGCATGATTATAAGCGTAGCAAACCCAATTTACGATTCGGTGTTCAAATATCTGATGGATGACAACCGCGTAGCCAAGACAGTGCTTTCGGCTCTGTTGAAGCGCGAAGTGGTTGAGGTTGACATGCGGAAACATGAATATACCAACGGCACACGTGACAAGATTTCGATGTTTCGCATCGACTTCGGTGCGAAGGTGCGCCAAGATGACGGCAGCCTTAAGCTCGTGCTGATTGAGCTTCAGAAGACATGGCTTGAGACAGAGACATTGCGTTTCCGTCAGTATTTGGGTACCCAGTATGCTAATCCTGACAATATTTTGAAGGATGGCAACCCCAATGGTTATGGCATACCGATGATAACTGTTTACCTGTTAGGTCATCGCGTTGGTGACATTGAGGAGCCAGTGCTTTATGTAAGGCACAAGTCATACGACTATGACGGCAATGAG
This sequence comes from uncultured Prevotella sp., assembly GCA_945614335.1. Classification (GTDB taxonomy): domain Bacteria; phylum Bacteroidota; class Bacteroidia; order Bacteroidales; family Bacteroidaceae; genus Prevotella. The sequence goes on along the minus strand of CALZAP010000026.1, from coordinate 409 downwards.
GTGACCAAGGGAATACCAGACCCGTTCGTTGAGAGTCTTATTCACGACAGTATAATTGTTCAGATACCATATCTTCACGGACGTGTGAACAATCGCCTTGTTGAGGTGTTGAGTGTGTTTGACCAGACGAATAAGGATGGTCATAACCGTCAGGTACTGAAGATAGATGATTCTGCTTACGACGGGGATGCAGAGATGCTGCATATCCTGCACCGCCTCCTTGCCGCTGCCTCCGATGCCAAATTGCGTCAGGACATGAATGTGGAAGACGAATATTTCTCTGCCATCGAAACTCGTGATACAGCCATTATGAAGCGTGACCAAAGGATTGCTGAGCAGTCAGCGCAGTTGGAAGAGCAGTCAGCGCAGTTGGAAGAGCAGTCAGCGCAGTTGGAAGAGCAGTCAGCGC
>CALZAP010000025.1 GCA_945614335.1 uncultured Prevotella sp. | reverse complement strand
TGAGCGGTCCTTATGGCGACTTCCATCCTCACTTCGACACCAAGAAGGAGATGATTTGGGTAGGTGGCGGTGCAGGTATGGCTCCTCTGCGCGCCCAGATCATGCACATGACCAAGACCCTGCACACTACCGACCGCGAGATGCACTACTTCTATGGCGCACGCGCCCTGAACGAGGTGTTCTATCTCGACGACTTCCTCGGATTGGAGAAGGAATATCCCAACTTCCACTTCCACCTCGCCCTCGACCGTCCCGACCCCGCTGCAGATGCAGCCGGCGTGAAGTACACCGCGGGCTTCGTTCATCAGGTGATGTACAACACCTACCTGAAGGACCACGAGGCACCGGAAGATATAGAGTATTACATGTGCGGTCCCGGCCCGATGTCGAAGGCCGTAGTGTCGATGCTCGACAGTCTCGGCGTAGAACCCGAGTCAATTATGTACGACAATTTTGGCGGATAGTTTTCCGCTTGTTTTCATTGGTTAAAATAATAGTTCGATGCCGGACGGGAGTATATCTCGTCCGGTTTCTTTTTTTTCGTTAACGGGCCTCTGTTTGAAGAAGACGGTTGCTCGCATGAGGATTGTTTGAAGGGTGAGGGTTTACAAATTTTTGAAGGCAGGCTGTGTTTCGCTTTTTGTGTGGAGGGGAGGGGGACCGTCGATGAATCGACGGGCACGGGGACGGAAGAGGGGTGGTGAAAGGTAATGGATAACTGGTAACTTGTTAACCTTTGGGCGGGTTTTCATTGTTGCGTCGCGACGCAACAATTGTTGTGTCGTGAGGGCTGAGGTTTTGTCCCGGCATTCAGCTTTTGTTTGTCGGGACAAACCTAACAGGAGGCGAATAAAAGTCGTACTTTTGCACCGTGAAACATCTAAAACTACAAAGTAGTCTATATGAGTGACATGATAAGTTGCTTTAGTTGGGGGGTGTTGGGAGCCGGGGCGGCAAAGGAGGCTACCTTACCCTCTCTTGAGATTACGATGAAGCGTGGTACGCTTGTGACACGATAGTCTTTGGCAAAGCCCTTTGTCCAACTGCTGATGAATATCAGGTTGCCTTCAAGCTGATGTTTCTTCACGATATCTTTCCATCGGTCTATTTCGACGGAAGTGCCGAGACAGACGCTGAGGAACACCACATTCGGATTGTCAAGCTCCTTGGCCAGACGCTTGAAATGGGGCATCATCTTGATGCAAGGCACGCACCAAGTGGCCCATGTGTCGATTACCACCACCTTGCCCTTGAAGTCGTCGAGCGAAACTGTCATTCCTTCAGGTGTCACTCCGCTGAATGAGGTGGCATTCTTGCCCGGCTTTGACCATTGCAGCTTTTGTTCTACGGAAAGAATGTGGACGGAGAAATCGCCGGAGAGTGTGGAAGGGTCTACAGCATCGACGAGCGATGACAATTGCTCGTAGTATCTGAGATGTTGGGCGGTATGCCACATGTAGGCCTCTCTTAGTCTTGGAGTGGCGAGCAAGGCAGCCCTTCCGGCATAGTCGTCCTTGTCGATGTGTTTGAAATACGCCATGCCGTTGACGTATACTGAAAGCATGTCGGGAGCATAGGGCAGAGAGAGAAAGTGGTCGTCAAGAAACAGTTGCTCTGCCTGGCTGAATATCGAGACTAAGGCGAGTGAGTCACACCATAGTCCAGCGTTGCTCAATCCATACGCCATCTTTACGAAACTCAAGTCAGCCTTTGCCTTAAGCTTCAACAATAATCCGGCTTTTCCAGTAATGTCATATCCGGCTATTTTGTTAGCCATGATTTCCATATTGGACAGTTCGGAGTTGAATGTCTCTGCGTCTGCGGTCGAGGCACCTGGCACCATAGTGTGCCTGTATGCATGGAGTAACGGCATGCCTACGGCCTCCTCCCATTTCGGGAAGAGAGCCGCGGCCGTGTCATATCCGCTTTTTACCTTAAGCATAGTGTTGCTGAAATCGGCTGTCACCTTAGCCAGGGGAGTGAGGTAGAGGGCGTGTTTCACTCCAGTCTCGTTGGTGAGCATGTAGTAGCCTTCATTCTGGATGTCGGTCTCTATGGAGAAAGTGCCGTTGGGAGCCACACATGCCGAAGCCAAGGTCATGATGTAGCCGTTTTCTGACTTGCACAATGCTATGGTTTTACCCGCGTCTGACTCTACTTTGCCCATGATGGTCACCGATGCGTGGGTTTCCATACAGAGTAGGGCGGCTGCGAGAAGCGAACAAATGATTTTCATAAGTACTGTTGTGTTAATCGGTTAGAACAGTGTGGAAGTGTATACATAGCCGTCCTCCTGGCGCATGTAACATGCTCTCTGCACCTTGCCCTTGCCTTCAAGGGTCTTCTCGGCAGGCTGGATACGGCCGGCAGTCACGGGGTGTAGGCTAAGTTTGTAGGAGTCGCCTTTGGATGTGGCGATGACCAGGTAGTCAAACCATGTATCGTTGTAGCCGTATGGCGCGTATTTCAGGAACTCCATGTATGTTATCTCCTCGCCGTCGGCTAAAGTCACTTCAGTCTTTGATTCTTCCCAGTTGTCGAGGTTGCAGGAGTATATGGTGTTTCCTATGGAATAATATACGATGTTGTTGTTCTGATTAAGAGTTCGTAAGTCGGCCTTGTAGAGCCCGAGGTCTGCTGGCATCTCCTTAATGTCCCTGATTGGATTGGAGTCCATGGTATAGGGCTGTCCGTCGAGCTGGAGAAGGTAGTGCTTGCTGTTGCTCTTGTCTTTCATGATGGCCAGTGCCATATCGCCCTGTGTCCATGAGGCAGTGGTTTTTCCTCCGATGAACTCCATGTCCATGTTCATCTGTAGGGGCGACGGGGAACCGCTTTTGAAGTAGTCAACGGTGGACGAGGTACGGCTTACGCTGCAGAAAGAACTGTTGGCACGGTTGAAAAGCAAAGGCAACGAGCCTGCCGCATGGTGTTGTGGCGCGATGTCGTAGTCGCCCAGTGCCTTTATGACAAACTGGTTGTAAATGCTGTATTTCGAGTGATACATGGTGTAGATGTGTCCGTCGACATACACATGGGTATCTGACGGTCCCTTGAACATGCCACAAACCTCGTGTTTGGCTGGAGCGTCGACAAATAGCTGTTCGTAGTCGCTGATGATGCGTCCGGTGAAGTAGTCTACGGCAGCCAGGTCGCCCTTGCTTGCCACGAATACGGCAGCAAGACGTTCGTCTGTCTGCCTGTCGGGATTGAACTTCCAGAAGTTTGACGTGTAGTCAACGTTCAGCGCCTCACCATTAAGTCTCTGTCCGTTGGCATTCATTATCACGTCATGCTTTGCTTTTTCGTTTGAGAAGAAGTCGATGTCGGTGTTACCGTCGATGGTTTTCAGTATCCACCATCCAGTTTCCATATCTGTGGTGACACTGAGGTCGTATTCAGTATAGCTGAACACTCCTGTAAGCCTGTCCTTGGCGTTAAACCGTAGCTTGTATGCTCCCATGTCAAGGTTTATTTTGTATTCGAGGTTTTGGCTTCTCGAAATGGTGTCCACCTTGTCGCCCCAAGTGGCTGAAGCCGACGTGACGGTCCAGAAGCAGTCGTAGTCGCATCCTGCCGGTGTGATGACCGGGTTTATTTGCAGTATGTCGCCAGTAGGGCTGACAGAGTACGACTTTTCTATCCCTTCGACGTTGATTACCAGTGGAGTGTCGTAATCGTAGTTGCCCTCGTCAGAGAAACAGCTTGAGAGAGTCAGCATCGCTGTCGCGAGAAGAAAGTATTTAGACTTTTCCATAATGTATAGCTTGTTTGATTATATTTTTGTGGGGAATGTGATGAGCTTGCTGTTAGGGTCGTTGGGATCCTCACGCATAGGGGCTTTACCAGATTCGATATTGTCGGGATTGGAGTTGAAGATGTCGAGAGCCTCGGCAAACTTTCCTCTCCAATATACGACAAATGAAGAAGAGTTGTTGGCTTTCTCTACCCACTCGTTGTCGACCTTTCCTTTGTAGACCTCTATCATCAGTTCGTGTTTCGTCTTGCTGTAGTCGCCGAGATAGTAGGTTGTGGTATAGTTCCAGTTGGAGGGTTTTTCAAGTCGGTCTGCCACTACGATGGTTCGCTCGAGCCACTTGCTCTCTCCGATGTCGAAGTCTTCGTTGGCAGCGAGTTTGATGCGCAGGCGGAAATTGCCTTCAAGCAGTGAGGCGTCGCGCAGGAGCTTGATGCCGATGCTGTCGGTCACGCGTCCTGCCCTTATCACTTGGAGCGGCATTGTCTCCGCGCTGTTGAAGGCGGCGTAATGAACCCCCGCAACTGCTTTTCCCGGACGTTCGGTCACTGTAGAGTCCACGACATTGCCCATGGCATCGTAGCTATATTCAACGTCGTACTCCGTAACTTGCTCAATCTTTACATACCTGTCGCGTTCGGCCGGTCCTCCGATGGCCCTCACAGGAATGCGTATGATTTCGCTCTTTGTTGTCTCGTCGCTCCAGACAAATGAGTATGAGTAGTCATCAGTAGACTGTGTGAGTTGCACTCTTGCACCGTCGTTGTAGATGACGCCCGTGTCTTCCTTACATCCCGTGAAGAGAAGTGCGGGCAATATGGCTGAAAGAATAGTCTTTTTCATTGTTTGAGATGTTTGTTCAATTAATTATAGACAGCCTCTTGTTTAGGCAGAGGTATGACGTATGTTTCGGGCGAACCTTTGCGTCCAGCCCAAAGGATGTCTTCCACAGCCAGTCGCTTGTAGGCATAGAATGCCTGTCCTTCACCATAGAATTCCTTGTTGTATTCCGTGATGAGCAGTTTTTCTCGCGTGGCGTTGTCGGTGATTGCTGTCGGCGTGATGTCGCGGGCAGTACAGAGCTTGTCGTAGTATGCCTGTGCCTCTGCCAGTGGTGAACATTCCATGGCAATGAGATACATTTCTGCAAGTCTCACCATTGGTATTACATTCTTTGCCCTTGCCGGCATCTTGTCGCTCTGAACATACTTCAGGAAGTAGAACGGTTTGACGAAGTAGCTTATTTTCACTTCTTCCCACATATTGACGAAGCGGATGTCTGACGTGCCATTCTCGTAGAGTCTCGATGTCATCTCCGTCTTATCAAAATAGTAGCTGCGTCCAGAACCGATGGTAGAGGCTATGTCGTTGACCTTGATGTTGAAGATGTGTTCTGACGAGAAGGTCTTGTCGCCACGTGAGCAGTCGTCGCGAGTGCCGAGGGTGAAGGTGGAGGTGCCGTCGGGGTTTTTCGCTTCGATTATCATCTTTGCGTAGCGCAGTGCCTCTTCGTTGTTGCCCAGCCAAAGGTTTACCCTTGCCTTCAGTGCACACACGGCATAGTAGTTCATGCGTGTCTGACGGGCGGTGAAGAAGTTGTCGATGGTGGCCGACGACGAGTTGAGCTGGTCGATGCTCATTGTGGTGATGGGGTCTGCTTTGGCTAGACACTCTTCGGCTGTGGAGAGGTCCTGAAGGAGACGTGAACCAAAGTCGTTGTATGTGATGTAGCCGTTGGGTTGGGTGCTGACTGTCGTGACATAAGGAAGCACTGCCGACGTTGTTGGATTGCCGGGCATCGGGCCGAAGAGGCGCAGGATGTCGAAGTGGCAGAAAGCCCTGATGGCGAGTGCTTCTCCCTTTATCAGGTTGTAGTTGTCGTTGTCGAGCACCCCGCCGTTGTTGTCAATCTCTGTGAGTATTCCATTGACATCTGCCACTACTTTGTACAGATTGTTGAAAATGGCCGAGGTGGCATTTTCCACAGCGGTGGCCTTATAGTCATAGTTATGGAGAAATTCTCCCACCGAGCCATCGTTATATGTCCAGTGCTGTGCGAGTTCTTCAACGGTGCCACACACCATTTCCTGTCCGTACAGGCTTGTCTGTTTCATTCTTATGTATGCACCGATGAGAACGCTGCGGTATCCGTCCTGTGAGGAAAGCATTTCTCCCTTTTCCTTCTCTGTTGATGGCAACACGTCAAGATAGTCGCCGCAACTTGAGAGTGTGGCAAGTGCCATGAACGGGAGCAGTATGAATTGTCTTATTTTCATTGTCATGTATTTTTTTGTTAGAATGATAGTGATAGAGAGAACGAGAAACGGCGCGAGTAGGGATAGGATAGACCGCGTTCCTGTTTCACTGTCGATAGATAGAAGAGGTCGCTGATGTCGCTTCCCAATGTAAGGTATTGCACTCCGAATGTTTTCATCAGCCATGGATTAGCCTGCAGCTGGTAGCTGAGGTGGATGTTTTGGCAGGTGAGAGTCCTTTCGTCTTGCACGAAGCGTGTGGTGGCGTAGCTCTGCGACTCGTTGGTAAGTCCCTTGAACAATGTGTGGTCTCCAGGCTGCTGCCATCTGTCGTTGAACACGCGGTCGTCAACATTGTAGTGCTTGTCTGCGTTTTCGATGCGATTGGCCAGTGTGGAGTTGTATATTTGTCCTCCGAAGCGGTATCCGAGAGAGATGTTTGCCGAGAAGTTGCCCCATCTGACCATTGAACTGAGAGCCCCCCTGAACTTTGGCTGTGTGTTGCCGCAAGCCACTCGGTCGGCAGCATCCCAGGTGTAGGTGACCTCGCCATTTTTCTTCTGGAAGAGTTCATAGCCGTTGCTGGGGTCTATACCGAGGGAAGGCACTGCATAGATGGTGTATTGCGACTCACCTTCCTGTATTACGCTGTTTGGTGTAGTTCCGCCCATGAGCAGGCGTTTGGCATACTCGTTCTTCATGGCCTCAGAGAGTTTCACCACTTTGTCCTTGTTATGAACCAGCGAGCCGGTGACCGACCAGGAGAGTCTCTTGGCGTTGTCTCTGACTATGAACGCGGTGGCTTTCACTTCGAATCCGCGGTTTTCAACCTTGCCGATATTTTCTATATATGAGGTAAAGCCGTTAGAGAGCGGAAGGTCGAGTGAAGAGAGAAGGTTTGATGTCTTGTCAAGATACACGTCTGCCACAAGGTTCAGCCTGTTGTCAAACAAGTTAAGCTCTATGCCGGCGTTCCACTTGTCGGTCTTCTGCCATTCGAGGTCACGGTTTTCGAGTGCTTTCTGGTATGCACCAATCCACTGGTTGTATCTGTCGCTCAGATAATAAGAGTAGGTGGCTACAGCCTGATAGGCACTGAATTTCTGTGAACCAGTTTGTCCGAATGAAGCGCGCAGCTTTAACTTGTCGATCCATTTCACGTCTTTCATAAATTTCTCGTTGTGGGCATTCCAGCCTATACCAACCGAGTAGAATGGGGCAAACTTGTTGTCCTTACCGAACTGCGACGATCCGTCGAGACGGTAGGCAAGGTCGGTATAGTACCGGTTGTCGTATGAGTAGTTTACGTTTGCCACAAAGCCAATGGATCGTGTCTTAGCCTCGCCGCCGGTAGGCTTTCCGCCCTGTTGATACTGCAGAGCATTGCTTGGGAAGTCAAGGTATTCGTCGGCAAAGCCTTCAACGGAGAATGCGTAGTTGCGTGATGAGTCTTCTATCAAGTTCCAGTTGATGGCGGTGTAAAGCAGGTGTTTCTCGGCAAACAGTTTTGAGTAGCTTGCAGTGAGTGCTATCTCGTAGTTAGTGAGCTTTCCTGTGCCGTAGTCGTACCTTCCCTTTCTCAGCGCCCCTTCGTCAGTCTTGTATTCGTCGGCTTCAAACATAGTGTGTTTGGCTGGCAGGTAGTAGTCGCTTTCACTGCTTTGCCATGTTACTCCTACACGTCCGCGTGTGATGAGTCCCTCAATGGGTCGCCACTCAATGGAGAAGTTGTTTGTTATGTCGGTGTATTGACTGCTGTTTTTCTGGTTTAGCGTGGCATTGTAAAGCGGGTTGGCTGGGAGATTGCTGAAGCCGCCAAAGAAGTCGATGTCGTCATCAAACATTTTGACCACGTTGCCATTTTCATCGTAAGGACTCCAATATGGGTTTAGACGAGTGTAGTCGGAGAACGAACCGTAGGGTGACTCGTCGCTTTTGGTGTGGCCGATGCTGAGATCGTTGGTAAACAGTATGTTACGGTGATGGTAAGATAAGGTTATACCACCGTTGAAGGTGTCGCGTTGTGACCCCTTCATTACTCCGCTGATGCCATTATACTGAAGAGCTACTGAATATCTGAAACTGTCGTCGCCGCCCTCGAGCCTAAGGTTGTGTCGCTGTCCGACGCCCACTCTGAGTGGCTTTGACATCCAGTCTGTCTCCATGCCGCGCGTGATATCTGAAAGAATGGAAGAGTATTTCTGCTTGAGCTTGAAGTCGCGTGTTGGGTCGGAACTGTCGTAGTATCCTGCCCTCCGCTCAAGTTCAAGCTTGTCGGCTGCGTTGAGAAGATGATAGTCGCTGAGGTCTGGGGCTTCAATGTTAAGGTTTCCGGTATAGGTAAGCTTGAGCTTGCCCGCCTTTGGAGCCTTTCGTTTTATCACAATCACTCCGTTGGCTCCGCGTGAACCATATATGGCAGTGGCAGAACCGTCTTTAAGCAATGTGATTGACTCCACTTCGTCATCGTTGAGGTCCATCATTCGTGTGAGGGAAATCTCAAAGCCGTCCATAATAATAAGAGGAGTATTGAGGTCGGTGTTGGTGTTGTCCTGCAGGTCGGTGATTGTGGGTAGGTTTGCCGACCCCCTAAGCTGAATGTCAGGCAGGTGGTTTGGGTCGGAGCCAAACTCATTGTTTACAAGAATATTGAACGCGGGATCAATATTTGCAATGGAGGTGATGAGGTTTTTGTTGCCAAACTCCTTCAACTGCTTGCTGTCTATCGTGGTGACGGCACCTGTGAATGCCTCCTTGTTTTTTTGGAACATACCGGTCACCACCACCTCGCTTAGTCTTGCGGCGTCTTCTTCCATCATAACGGTAGCAATGACAGTATTTGACTGTGAGGCTTTGACAGTCTTTCGTTGCTCCTTCATTCCGATGAAAGAGAAGACGAGGGTCACGTCGCGGTTGGTAGGCAACTCCACGGTATAGAATCCGTCGGCATTAGTGGTGGCAACGGTGTTTTCTCCAGCAATAGACACTGATACTCCAGGCAAGGCGCTGTTGGTGTTGTCAACCACTTGTCCTTTTAATCTCCTGTGGTCGTAGCCCTCAGCCTTTTTCGAAATAACAATGGTCTGCGAAGTGCCTACCATGCTTCTGTAGGAGAGAGGCTTGTTGCCAATGGCTGTTTTCACTGCGTCGAAAGCTGTGACGTTTTTTACGTCCATTGTCACCTGATAAGGTTTTACCTCATCAAACGTGAAAATGATTTTCACTCCCGACAAACTCTCGATTTTTCTTAGGACGCTTTCCATCGATGCATTGTCGCATTTCAAAGAGATGCGTTTAGCGTCGCCAGCGGCATAGATTGTTCCGCACGTCAGGAAGAGTGCAGTGAACACCGCGAGTAGCCTTGCTACCATGTGCCTCTTGGGCATTTTCTGTTTGTTCGTCGTTTTGTTCATAGATTATCTGTGTTTATTGATAATTCTACTATAATAACGTCGAACAATAATCAGAAGTCAATAAAATTATATGTTTTTTTTACGTATTGTTATTAGATTTCCTTTTTTTGAAATGTCAAGATAGCTTAAGCAAGCCAAATATTGTATGATTTGTGATATGCTTTCTTCCCTGTCTGCCGCGAAGTGAAGTTTGTAGTCGTTGAGTTCCGGGTCGACGATGTCGATGTTGACGTTATACCATCTTCCTATCTCACACATCACTTCCAATAGTGAGGCTTCTTCGAAATAGAACATTCCCTCACGCCATTTCTTGTAGTATTCAGTGTCTATCTCTCTTGCTTGGAATCCTTCGTCGAAGAGTGTGACTGCCTGGCCTGGGGCAAGTGTAAAAGTATGGTCACGGGAGTCTTTCACCGCCACACTACCACTAATGAGTGCCACTTCAGGTTGGTTGTTGTAAGAGCGGATGTTGAATTCTGTTCCGAGTACCATTGTTTCTATTTCCCCGCATTTGACGATAAAGGGGTGTCGTGGGTCTTTTGCTACCTTGAAGTATGCTTCGCCTTCA
>CALZAP010000024.1 GCA_945614335.1 uncultured Prevotella sp. | reverse complement strand
CATCATACAGCTTTTCTTCCCTATGGTGGAGAAAAGTGCAGACATCGAGTTCTTCTCGTCCGTGATTATGTTGTTGAAAAACGTGACCTTAGTTCTCGTGGTGCATTTGGCATTGGCACTCACAAGCAGAAAGGTAATTCCCGCGTTCACTTCCTGGCTTGCAAAACAAAAGGACTTGGGCTTCTACCTCTGGTGTGTCAATCTCGCCATAGTGTCGGGAGTGACCGTGCGAAATATCCTTCAGTCTACGGTGTCGGGCCATTCGCTATTGCTGCTTCTCATTCTTCCTCTTTTCGTCACTGTGGCCCAGTTTGCCATCGGCAAGGCAGTGGGGAGGCCGTTTGGCGACAGCATAAGTGCCGGACAGGCGTTGGGGCAGAAAAACACTGTGGTTGGCATCTGGTTGACCATCTCTTTCCTCAACCCGCTTGCAGCCGTGGCTCCCGGTGCCTATGTGCTGTGGCAGAACATGGTGAATGCTTGGCAGTTGTGGTATAAGGACAAATATGGCAAGCTGAAGTGGTAGAACACTTAAAAAATCTTTTTCCAACACAATTTTTCTGAAAGAATCTTTGTGGTTACAATATTTTTTCCTATCTTTGCGCCATTAATTTATTGTTCAAATTTGGTTATTAACATAAAACATTAAGAAAGAGATGAAGAAATATGTTGTAATGGTTGCCATAATGATGATGTCTGTTATGGCATACGCACAGGACAACAACACCTGTTGCAAGAAAGACGGTGAAAAGAAAGAGTGCTGCCAGAAGAAGGCTGACTGCAAGAAAGCCGCTGATAAGAAGTGTGCTGACTGCAAGAAGGCCGCTGACAAGAAGTGTGCTGACTGCAATAAGAAGTGCGCTGACTGCAAGAAGAAAGGCACAAAAGACTGCTGCAAGAAGCAGGAAGGCTGCCAGAAAAAATGCAATAAATAATAATACCAATTCACTAAGGAACCGCATGGCTTTAACAGGTCGTGTGGTTCTTTTTTTCTATAATAATGGAATAAATAGATAAAATAGTATCAGCCTGTTTCGCTTTTTTGCGTTACCTTTGCACCCGAAAAGAATAATATAACCTAAAATTTTTATTTAGTATGAACAGAAAAAGACTAACGACACTTGTTGTCAGCTGTATTGCAGCCTTGGGACTGCAAGCGGAAAACGTAAACATTTCAACAAAGACCACATCCCTCGTGGTGGATGCTACAAAGGGACAAGACTTGAGGTTTATGTACTATGGCGCCAAACTGTCGGACAAAGACATCGCCACACACTGCGAGACAGGTGGATGGAAGGGACAGTGGAACCATTTTAGTGCCTATCCTGCCTACGGTGTCAACTGCGACCAGGAGTATGCGCTTTCAGTGGTGCATGCCAACGGCGACATGGCTCTTGAACTGAGAGTGGATGGAGTGGAAAGACAGGGCGACGTGACCGTATTCAAGATGAAAGACAAGGTGCAGCCATTCTATGTGAATGTTTGCTATCGCACACGTCCCGAATCGGAAGTGATAGAGACCTGGACCGAGATTTCCCATCAGGAGAAGAAACCCGTACGCTTGACCCGTTTCGACTCTGGCAGTCTGCCCATTCGCCGCGGTGATGTATGGGTGTCGCATCTCTATGGCTCTTGGGCTAATGAGGGACAACTGTGTGAGGAACCGCTCAACGCAGGCATGATTGTGGTTGAGAACAAGGACGGAGTGCGCAACTCCCACACGTCGCATGGAGAGGTGATGATCTCGCTCGACGGAAAGCCAAGGGAGAACTGCGGCGACGTGATAGGTGCTGCCATCTGCTATACAGGCAATTACAAACTGCGCATCAACACCCACGACGATGAATACCACCAGCTCTTTGCCGGCATCAACGAAGAGGCGTCGGAGTATTATCTCGCAAAAGGCGAAGTGTTCAAGACACCGGTGCTCGCTCTCACCTTCAGTCGCGAGGGACTCAGCGGAGCGTCACGCAACTTCCACAAGTGGGGACGCAAGTATATGCTTGCCCATGGCGACAAGCTGCGCGACATTCTGCTCAACAGCTGGGAAGGTGTGTATTTCGACATCAACGAGCAGGGCATGGACCAGATGATGAGCGACATTGCCTCGATGGGCGGCGAACTGTTCGTTATGGACGACGGATGGTTTGGCGACAAGTATCCACGCAAGACCGACAACTCGTCGCTCGGCGACTGGGTGGTTGACCGTCAGAAGTTGCCCAACGGTGTGCCAGGACTTGTAAAGGCTGCAACAAAGCATGGCATAAAGTTTGGTATATGGATTGAGCCGGAGATGACCAACAGCGTGAGCGAACTCTACGAGCAGCATCCCGACTGGGTGGTGAAGACTCCAGGACGTGACCTTGAGATGGGACGCGGCGGCACACAGCTCGTACTCGACCTCAGCAATCCAAAGGTGCAGGACTTTGCCTTCTCTATTGTTGACAACCTGATGAAGGAGAACCCCGACCTCTATTATATAAAGTGGGACGCCAACATGAACATCCGCAACCATGGCTCGCAATATCTCTCGATGGACCGCCAGAGCCATCTGCTCATCGACTACCATAAGGGCTTCGTGAAGCTGTGTGAGAGAATACGCGCCAAATATCCCGACCTGATTATTCAGGACTGCGCTTCAGGCGGAGGCCGTGCCAACTGGGGCTATATGCCTTACTTCGACGAGTTCTGGGTGAGCGACAATACCGACGCACTGCAGAGGATTTACATGCAGTGGGGCACGAGCTATTTCTTCCCAGCTATCACCATGGCGTCGCATATCAGTGCCGCTCCCAACCATCAGACGTTCCGCACCATCCCGCTGAAGTATCGCATCGATGTGGCAATGAGCGGCCGTCTTGGTATGGAAATCCAGCCGAAGAACATGACGGACGAAGAGAAGACACTGTGTCGCAAGGCCATTGCCGACTACAAGACCATTCGTCCGATAGTGCAGTTGGGAAATATCTATCGTCTGCAGTCTCCTTACGAGAAGAAGGGCGTGGCTTCGCTGATGTATGTTGACGATGCAAAAGAAAAGGCTGCCTTCTACTGGTGGAAGACGGAGACCTTCGTCAACCAGCATCTGCCGCGTGTGAAGATGGCAGGACTGGATGCCTCGAAGACCTATCGCATCCACGAGCTCAACCGCATAGACAACAAGCCATTAGCCTTTGAGGGCAAGACTTTCTCCGGCGCTTACCTGATGGCCAACGGCCTTGAGATTCCATACACCCATGACGTGGATTACAACAAGAAAAACGCATGGTCGAGCCGAGTGCTTTATCTGGAAGCAGTGAAGTGAGAACATAGGAGTTAAGGAGTTAAGGAGTTAAGTAGTTAAGGAGTTAAGGAGTAAAGTAGTTAAGGAGTTAAGTAGTTAAGTAGTTAAGGAGTTAAGGAGTTAAGCCAAATGTCTAAGCCGAGAAACTTCCGAATGGAAGCGAAAAGACTATTGTCTTGAACTTTAATTTTTAATTTTTAATTTTCTTTGCTCCTTAACTCCCTAACGTTCTTTTTATCAATAAATCATTGCGAGAAGAAAAATTCTTCATTCTTCATTCTTCATTCTTCATTTTTTTTTATACCTTTGCACGCGTATTTAGGTTTTTTTTACACACAAACAATATTTTGAGCAATGAAACAGACAAAGATTGTGGCTTCCATCAGCGACCGTAGATGTAGTGAAGAGTTCATTCGCGACCTCTTTGAGGCTGGCATGAACGTAGTGAGAATGAACACAGCCCATGCCACACCGGAAGGCATAAGGGGGATAATAAGAAACGTTAGAAACGTGTCGCATCATATCGGCATACTTATCGACACAAAAGGACCGGAGATAAGAACTACAAGTTGCAAAAGTCCAATAAAATACAAAATTGGAGATGTGGTGAAGATTTTCGGACGGCCCGAAATGGATACAGAACACGACATCGTTAATCTCACCTACCGTGATTTTGCACAGGACATTCACGTGGGCGACGACATTCTGTTCGACGACGGTGCATTGGCAATGAAAGTGATGGACATCAACGGACCTGCAGTAATAGCACAAGTGCAGAACGAAGGAGAACTTGGTTCACGCAAGAGTGTCAACGTTCCGGGAGTGCATATCGACCTTCCCGCACTCACAGAAAAAGATATAGAGAACATCAATCTCGCCATCGACGAAGACATCGATTTCATTGCTCATTCCTTTGTACGCAGTGCCGCTGACGTGAAAGCCGTACAAGACATTCTCGACGACCGCGGCAGCGACATCAAGATTATCTCAAAGATAGAAAACCAGGAAGGTGTTGACAATATCGACGAAATCATCGAAGCCTCATACGGCATCATGATTGCTCGTGGCGACCTCGGCATTGAGGTGCCCATAGAACGCATTCCCGGCATTCAGCGAAGCATCATAAGAAAATGTGTTCGCGCAAAGAAGCCTGTTATCGTTGCAACACAGATGCTTCATACGATGATACACAACCCACGCCCGACAAGAGCTGAGGTGACAGATATCGCAAACGCCATATACTACCGCACCGACGCTCTGATGCTCAGCGGAGAGACTGCCACTGGCGACTATCCCGTGGAAGCTGTGCGCACCATGGCTCAGATTGCCGAGCAGGCGGAAAAAGACAAGGTGAAGGAGAACGACATCGTAATACCTATGTCGGAAAACTGCACTGTAAGGGAGTTCCTTTCACGCAGTGCCATTGAGGCCACAGAGACCATGAACGTTAAGGGCATCATCACCGACAGCAGTACCGGACAGACAGCACGCAACCTTGCCGCATTCCGTGGCCCTAATCCAGTGCTCGCCATCTGCTACAACGAGAAACTGCAGCGCTGGCTCAATCTCTCCTATGGTGTCATCCCTGTATATCAGAAAGAACAAATTTCCTCGAAGGAACTCTTCCTTGCGGCTGTGCGTATGCTGCGCCAGAAAGGTTATCTCGAACTCTACGACAGACTCGCATACCTTAGCGGCAGCTTAGGATCGTCAGGAGGAACCACATTCCTTGAAATCAACACCGTAAGGCAGGTGTGTGAGTAGGAAGAAAATCAATAAAGTTATTATTGAATGTTGAAAAGAAATAGTATTTTTATTCTCGGTGCCGCATTGCTTGTTGCCACCGCTTCGTGCAACAATCCCTCAAAGATTGAACAGGCGAGGGAGGCTCTAAGGGAATATGCGGCAAAGGAGACTAAGGCGGATTCTCCAAGAACAACGCGACACAAAAAAGAGTCTCCACAAACGCTGGACATCAGCAACGAGTCTCTTGCCTCGCAAGTGAACAATGGCATAATGCTGAATAGAACGGCATACACCGTGTGCTATAACGCCAAGGCTCTGCTGCCTCACTGGGTGGCCTGGACCCTTACCGCCGACCATACGAACGGAAAGTACAGCCGCGGCGGAATAAAGTTTCAGGAAGACGAGGACGTGCCTGCTCCAAGAGCCACCGACGCCGACTATCGAAGCTCTGGCTACGACCGCGGACATATCTGTCCTTCTGGCGACAACAAGTGGAGCGAGGATGCACAGCGTGAGTCGTTTCTCTTTACCAATATCTGTCCGCAGGGGCATAATCTCAATGCAGGCGACTGGAACGAGATGGAACAGCAATGCCGTCGCTGGGCTGAACGCTATGGAAAGATATACATAGTAAGCGGACCGGTATTATATAAAAAGAAGCATAAGACCATCGGCCGTAACAAGGTAGTGGTGCCGGAGGCGTTTTTCAAGGTGGTGTTGAGGCTTGGCGACGATCCCAAGGCCATAGGATTCATTTATAAAAACGAAGACGGCAATCGTCCGAAAGGCGACTACGTGAACAGTGTCGACCAAGTGGAACGAATTACCGGCATCGATTTCTTCCCCACACTGCCCGACCAGCTTGAACAGCGTGTAGAGGCCACGGCAGAGTGGGGAGACTGGGAATAAAAAAAGTTGTTATGCCATCATCATCGGCACAAACCATTTCGCAAGTGCATAGCCGCCGGCTATGAGCCATATCTGAAGGACAAGAGCCAGGACAAAAGGCTTGGCTCCTGCCTTTTTGAATTTCTCTATGCTCGTCTCGGCACCAAGGGCCGTCATGGCCATCGTAAGGAGGAAGGTGTCGAAGGTGTTGATGAACTCAACAACCGACACTGGCAGCAAGTCGAGCGAGTTGAAGGCAATGACAACAAGGAAGAGAATGGCAAACCATGGAATGTTTATCTTTCCCTTCTCGCCTTCCGCGTTGCTCTTCGCCGCAGCCCTTGCCACGCTCCATGTGATGAGCAACAGTACTGGCACAAGCATCATCACACGTATCATCTTCACTATGATGGCCGTAGAAGAAACGCTGTCGCCCATGGCGTTGCCCGCTCCCACCACGTGGGCCACCTCATGTATGGTGCTGCCCGCGAATATGCCCATCTGTTCAGGGCTCAGGTCGAACACGCCGTTGCGGTAGAGCACCGGATAGACAAACATAGACAGCGTGCCGAAGATAACCACCGTAGACACTGCCACTGCCGTCTTGTATGCCTTGGCTCTAATGGCCGACTCAGCTCCAAGCACCGCCGCAGCTCCACAGATGGCGCTGCCGACGGAGGTGAGCAGCGAAATCTCGCGGTCCATCTTAAGCAGGCGGCCTACAAGCAGGCCGATGCTTATAGTGGCAGCCACAATTATCGCGTCGACAACAATGGCGGGAACTCCCACGGCAGTCACGTCTTGGAACGTGAGTCGGAAGCCGTAGAGTATGATACCAATGCGCAGTATGCGCTTAGAACAGAACTGGATGCCGGGAACCCATGTCTCCGGCAGGTTGTTGCGGAGAGAGTTGGCATAGAGCATACCGAGCACAATGCCGACAATCATTGGCGACAGTGACAGTGAAGTTACAAAATCCATCTGCCCGATGTAGAAGGCAGAGCACGAGAACAATGCGATGAGCAGCACTCCGTGCAGCATGCTGCTTCTTTTTTCTGATATATTCATGTCTTTTTGAATTTTCACCCTTCAACTTTCAACTTTCAACTTTCAATTTTCAACTTTCAATTTTCAACTTTCAACTTTCAATTTTCAATTTTCAACTTTCAGAGGAATTTTTGTTTTTTCAGGGCTCTGATCATTCCCTCCGACATCGCCTCGTTGTCATTTTTTGTATAACGGCAGTCGGTGAACACCTGTGCGAGAGTTTCCTTGTGGTTTATCTCGCAAAAACGGATGTTTTCCTCAAGGGCTTCCTTGGCTGCATAGTGGCGGTCGATGTCATTGGAAGAATAGTCGTTGTATTGCTCTTCGTGTACGAATGCCTCTATTGAAAGACGGTCGGTAAGAGGAGGATTCTCGTCGGGCCATCCCACTGTCAGCGTGGCCACAGGCATCACTAATTCAGGAAGTTTCAGGGCGTCGATAATTGCTTCCGGCATGTAAACCGTCGTTCCTAAGTAGCACAGCCCCAAGCCCTCTTCCTCTGCGAGGTTGCAGAAGGTCTGGGTGTAGAGTAGGGCGTCTGATGCGGCGTTGATGAACGAGAGGAAGTTGTCGTAGCCAGGCTGTGCCTTCCGCTCTTCACACCAGCGGGTGGTGCGGCGGAAGTCGGCGCAAATGGTCAATACCACAGGAGCCTCTTTCACCATTGGTTGGTTGAAATGAGCTGGCGCGAGTGCCTCTTTCCCTTCTTTGCTTCTTGTCACTACCACACTGTAGAGTTGGAGGTTGCCCATGGTCTGGGTTCTCGATGCTTCTGCGAGCAGTCTGTTGAGCAGTTCATGGCTCACATCGTCAGCCTTGTATTTCCTTATTGTTCTTCTTGTTTCTATTGTCTTCATAAAGAGTCTTTCTTTTTATTTTCAGAGTGCAAAATTACACATTATCGTTTAAAAAGCCAAGCAATTATCCTATTTTTTTGAAAATAGAACCGCCATTCACCTTTTCACAGGTAAATGGCGGCAGTTAGAACTCTTGATTTTTATAAGTAGGGGTTATTATTTCTCTGTATAGAAGAAGAACTGGGCGGGGTTGCTGGTTGTGATACCATAAGATGTCTCGTTGCCGTCAAGCTTCAGCATGGCTGCCCATATCTGCATCTGCATAGGGTTTTTCGATGAAGAAGAGTACTGGCCGAAAGAATATGCGTTCCAGTAGAATCTTATCTCCACCTTGTGGCTTTGGCCGCCGTAGTTCAGGTCGAATGTGAGGTTGTCTGGTCCGACGAGGAACTGAATCGGAGTTGCATTCACATAAGAGATGGCGCAGTCCAGTGTCTGGTTTGGCTGGCTTGCCAATGCCTTCTTAAGCTCGTCGTTGCCGGTAATCTTCTCTGCCAGTGCCTTTGTGGGGAAGTCGTAGATGGTCATGGTGCTGTCGGTGATGATGCTCCATGCAATGTTGATTGTGTCATACTTGTCTGCCACGTTGGCCTTGTTTTCCGCAGCGTAGATCATCTTTCCGTTGTAGGTGCCACGGGTGGCGTTGAAACACTGCTGAATCTCAGCTGCTGTAAGCTCATTGTAAGTGTTGTCAGAATCTGAGTTACACGATGTGAACGAAATAGCTGACATTATGCAGCCTACGATTGCGATAAATGTTATTTTCTTCATTTTTTTATTGAGTTATATATTTTTTTCTGAACTATAAACAACAAAAACGGTAAATCTTGCATGACAAATGCAATAAATCTTTGTTATTTAACTTTTATTTGCATCTTAGTCGTAATAATCCTGCTTGATGTTGTGTCTCACGTAAGCTCTGTGACCATACACCGCCACCACGAGGAAGCATCCGAAGGCGAGGATATACGACAGGTTTGTAGACGGAATGCCGCCAATGTCTATGCCAGAGTCGATAATCATTGCCTGGAGTGGCGGGAACACCGAACCGCCGAGGATAGACATGATGAGTCCGGCACCGCCCACCTTCACGTTGTCGCCAAGTCCGCGAAGGGCTATGCCATAGATGGTTGGGAACATCAGCGACATGCAGCCGCTCACTATCACCAGGCAATATATTCCGTTGCGGTTGGTGAAGAATATCACGCCTGCTACGGCTGCCATGCCCACAATGGCGAGAATGGACAGAAGGCGTCCCGGCTGCACGTATTTCAGGAACCAAGTGCAAATGAAACGGCTCAGCGTAAACAATACCATTGCGGCAATGTTATATTTCTGCGACAGTATCTCGGCTGCCTTTTCCGCCATACCCTCGTTCATGAACACCCGAGTGCCATACTGGATGATGAAGGTCCAGCACATCACCTGGGCGCCAATGTAGAAAAACTGGGCTATCACTCCCTCGCAGTAGTTCTTTTCCTTCAGAAGCTCCGTCAGCGACTGCTTCAGTGGCTTGCCGCTATGGGTGTCGCCGCTGTTGGGCATCTTCGTCACCCGGATAAGGACAAGCAAGATGACTATTACGGCTCCGATGAACACGTAGGGCTGGATAAGCACATTAAGGTCGTGGTCTTTCAGAAGGTTGAACTGTGCGTCGGTCAAGGTGTTTCGGGTTGCGGTGTCCATTGGGCTCATCTTTGCCTGTATGAACTCCATGGCAACATACAGTCCAGCAAGACAACCTATCGGGTTGAAGGCCTGTGCGAGGTTAAGACGTTGGGTGGCGGTCTCCTCGCTTCCCATCTTATATATAAAAGGATTACAGCTCGTCTCGAGAAACGACAGGCCGCAGGTCATCACGAAATATGCTATTAGGAAAGGGAAATACACACCGATGGCCTTTGCCGGAATGAACAACAGTGCACCGAGGGCGTAAAGGCCAAGGCCGATGAGCACGCCAGACTTGAACGAGTAACGCTGGATGAACAATGCGGCGGGAAATGCCATGACAAAATAGCCTAAGTAAAACGCCACCTGAACCATGGCTCCCTCGGTGACGCTCATGCGGAATATCTTCGAGAAGGCTTTCACCATAGGGCCTGTCACGTCGTTGGCAAATCCCCACAGCGCAAAACAGGAGGTGATCATGATGAATGGCAAGAGAAAGCTCACGCCGTTCTTTACAAATAGTCCGTTTGTCTTGTTTTCGAGTAATATTTTGTTGTCGCTCATAATTTATAAATATCAGGTAAAGGGTTAGGATAAAGACTGGATTTTGTCGTCTCTAATCGAAAGTGAGGGCAAAAGTACAACTTTTTTGGGAAAAGAACAAGAATTTTCAGCTTTTTATTTATCTTTGCACTGATTTTTAATTGCTTTCACGGCATTAAAC
>CALZAP010000023.1 GCA_945614335.1 uncultured Prevotella sp. | reverse complement strand
CTATATGCACTTGACTGACATTGGCTGTACCGAGGTCGGCAACCGCCTTACGCCAGTCGAGCATGGGCGACAGTTTTATCATCACATTATCGGCTTTTTCCAACAAAAGGGATTTTAGGGAGACTACGTCGGGAGTGCAGTCGGCAATGGCAAAGGTTCGTGCGCCTTGATTGTCGCGACGTGCCGGGTCGAGGTAGACAAGGTCTACACTTGGCATTGACTTTAGCCACGACTCCGCCTCACCACACACCACTTCTGCCTGTGTGAGTCCCAGCAGTTTGAAGTTGTGTCTCGTTATGTCACACAGTCTCTGCTGCCGCTCTACATATATCGCCTTCCCGAATCGGCTTGCAAGAAAAGAGAAGTCAACACCGAAGCCGCCTGTCAAGTCGACAAACGAGGCTGAACCGGCATCTCGACATAGAAGACGTTCTACAAGGCTCTGCTTGTAAAGGGCAGTGGCCTCGCTGGAACACTGTTCCATGGAGAGATGTGGCGGGAAGACGATGCCGTCGATGCCATACCACGAGGGCAGTTTCCTTCGGGCGGTCTGACGCCCGGCTATCTGATCGAGGGCAAACGGGAGGTCGATGTCCGGCTTCCCGTGTGCCGAGAGTGCCAATGTCCTTACGTTGTCGTTGGCATGTTGGGATATAAAGAGTCGTGTAGCTTCGTTTGTTATCATAGTCTGAAAGTAAGTCCAAGTCCCACCTCATAGGTCTTGGCCTTCACATTGTTGTGATACTTATAGAAGGTGTCGCGGTAATAATATGAGCCTGAGAGGTTTAGGGCCACATTCTCACCCAAGGTCAACAGCAGGCGCGGGTTAACGACAAGCAGCGTGGCGTTGCCCTTGTCGCCCTGGGCGTTAAGATAAATAGGGTCGATGGTCTCCAGGTCCTTGCCTTCGTAGCCCTTCCATGTGTAGATGCGATAGTAGTGGGCGTTGAGGTAGAGACAGCCGAAACGACCGAAGTCGAGGATGGTGTTTGCCTTCACGCTGAATCCGCTGCCGAGGTTGTAGTCGCGGTCTATCACGTTGTAGTGGTCGCTGAGCGAACCGCCGAGGAGTATTCCGCTGAGGAAGATGCGTTGCTCGAGACTTGAGAGGTTGCCGACGCGCGGGAATTTGTATATGACGCCGGGACCCACCGAGGCTGCCTCAGAGATGCGGAACGGAACGAGGTTAGTGCCGTCCTTCACTGGCTGGGAGTCGAAGTAGTTGAAATGCTGGAAGATACCTATTTCGGTTGTCATGTCTCTACCTGCCGTAAGGGGCACTCCCCAAAGACGGCCGAGCAGGTGGACACCACTGATGAGAGGCTGGTTGCCGCTGAAGTTGAAGGTAAGGTCGGCGGTGAAATAGTCGTATGGCTTTGTGGTTTCCTCGTTGTATGGGTCGCCATACTGCAGCAGCAGGTTGACAAACGGAGAGTGTTCTCCTCGCGAAAAAGAGTTGTTGTCGGCAAGATAGCGGTCGCCGACGGTGATGCCAAGTCTCACAGGTATGCTGTTGTAGTCGTGATACTTAGGATTGTCGTGTCTCACCCGCCATGCGTCGCCATGGATGATGCGGTTAAGGCCCTTGATAGGACAGACGAGTGTGCTAAGGAACTCACGCATGAATCGTGGGAAGCCACGCTTGCTGTCGTCGAGTATAAGGTTTGAAAGCCTATAGGTCACCTCACCGATGCAGATGCCTCCCATGGTGGTGGCCATGAGGTCGTTGATGGCAGGCGGTTCTATCTCGCAAATGGTTTCCCACATAAGGCTTCCGCAGAACGAGTACGGTGCCGACTCCCAGAACGTCAGGCCGTTGCTTCGTGCAGCGTTGAAGTAAAGTCCGCCATGATAGGGATGTGCGAAGAGGTTGGTGGAAAACTGGTCGTTGTCCCACACAAATCCCGTCTCTATATTATGTTTAATGGTATGTATGCTGATTTTCGCAAACTCCTCGTTCATGACATAACTGTCGAACGCCCACACTCCGGCATTGATGCCAAACACCTCAAGGGCGGCAAGCCAAGGACGCTTTTTGGAATGAGGAGTGAGGAGTGAGGAGTGAGGAGAGAGAGATGAAAAAGCGGGGTCAAGAAGGGGATCGTCATTTCTCACTCCTCTCTCCTCTCTCCTCTCTCCTCTTTCCATCCTACCATACTTCAGCGTCACTCCCGCCTCTACAATCGCCCTGGTGCGATAGTGTGTGGCATGGTGATAGTAGCGGGTGTCGCCTATGCCGACGCTGGCGAAGGCTCCGAGGGTGGGTGTGATCTGATAGTCGGCGTTAAGACGGGCCTGAAGCGAGAAAAGGCGCTCGGGTCTGGCGTCAGCCTCGTCGGCAAAGGTCTCTACATGATAGTAGCCCACATCGCCACTCAGACTCCAACGCGGCGACAGCTGGAAGTACTGGCCTATGCGGTAGAAGAGTGCGCCGGAGAACTTCTCGTCGAGTCCCATGAAATGGGTTCCCACTCCTAATATATTATAGGTGGAACGGTTGCGGAAACGAACGGCAATATTTCCCTTTGTCGACGAACCGGCATAGAGCAGCATGTCTATGCGTGTCTTGGGATTGATGTTCACAAGACCTATCTTATGCGCCACCGTGTCGCGGCTATAGTTTATGATGCCCACCTGCACACCACGGGGATGGCTGCTGCAGACGTTGAACAGTCCGAACTGCGACCCGTTGAGAGTGTCGGCGAAATTATAGATGGCAAACTGTGCCCCGCGCATATACGACGAACTGATATTCGCCACGCCTGCCAACTGCACTCCCTTTTCCACGCCCATCGACACATTGGTAAGGCCAGCCATCTGCACGCCATGCATCGGTGTGGCGGAGGCATTGGTGAAGCCAGCCATCTGGAGGCCGTTGATGTGCTTGGCAATGTTTGACACTCCTGCCCATTGCACACCACGCATGTCGCCATTCACTCCATTAACGAAGCCCGCAGCCTGTAAGCCAGAGGCCTTGCCCTTGGTCATGGCAGAGAGCAGACCGAAGTTCACGCCTTTCATCTCGCCCCTTGCCACACTGGTAAAGACGCTTGCCTGCACACCATTGAGAGTGTCTACATTACCGAAAAGGGCTACGTTGAACTTGCTGTTAAGAAGCGAGTCGGCAGTCTTCTTGTTCACACCTATTCCGATGTTCCCAAACCTGTATTTCTGCGCCGTGGCTCCATAGGCCATGAATGCGGCAATAGTAAGAAAGAATATCCTTTTCACCATAAAACGATACAATTTTTCAAAGTTTTCGCTGCAAAATTAGCAAAAATTTCTGTTTTCTCAAAAGAAATTGGAATAAAATGCCTACCTTTGCACCAAGATTTTATAAGAGAAAAGGAGATAAGGAGTTAAGGAGAGATAAGGAGACAAGGAGTTAAGCCAAATGTTATAGCGCTGATATACAATGCTCAAAACTATTGGCCCATTATAACTTCCCATCATAACTCCCCATTATAACTCCCCATCATAACTCCCCACACTTCTTTAACATTTAATTAAAACAGGATAAAAAATATGGAAATCGGTAATTCACACACCAGTTATTTGACAGTTGACGAAACCAACACAGCCATTGCCATCGGCTCGGGCGACCTGCCCGTACTGGCCACCCCGGCCATGATGGCACTTATGGAAAACGCCGCCATGTTGGCAGTGAAAGACAGTATGCCCGACGGACGCACAACAGTGGGCGGACACATAGAGTCGTCGCACCTGAAGCCGTCGCCAATAGGCTCAAAGGTGGAAGCAACGGCCGTGCTTGAGAAAATAGAAGGACGAAAACTTTATTTCAAAGTTTCCGCCCGACAAGGTGAAACACTCATCGGCGAAGGCTCTCATCTGAGATTCATCGTAGACCGCGAGAGGTTTATGGGGGCAATGTAGTTTTTTAGTTGACGAGTTGACTTACCTTCTCTACTTTAACCACACTCCTTCCCTTTACGGTAAGCACTATTCGCCACAGGCCGTCGGGCCACATCGACTGCATCATCGGGTCGAACTTGTCGGCGAGGGGTTCTAGTTTTACGTCAACTACGGCATTGTTCATGCGGAGGCGGCAGGTGCCGAGAAGGATGCTGCCTTCGACCACTTTTGGCTCTACGGCAGAAACAAGCATAAGCTGCTGGGGAGCGTTGCCACGTGAGAGTTCATAACTGTCGTCGATGGTAATGGTGCCACGACGGTCGATAGACACCTTGCGCGTCCACCGCTTCACCCCGGCACTCTCGGGATAAGCTCCCGCAATGTCCATCTCCAACTCTCCTTTCTTGTATTTCACATTGCGTGCGGCATATTGTTTGCCGTTCTTCTGGTCGCTATTGTTTATCTTTGGAAGATTGTGATAGGCCGACTGCATGGTCCAGATGTCGTAGCGGCCCTTGCCGAAAGTCTGGGAGGTGTACTCCCCTACCCCGGGATCTACAAGCACAGGCTTTCCTCCATCGTAAACCACAAAACTGCCCACGTCGTTGTGGTTGTGGCTCTCGTCGTTGTGTCCACCCTTCATGGCTACAAACATACCGTTGCGACGGGCTGAGAAAATCTGCAGTCGCGGCAGCCAATTGTCTGCCATCTGCGGTTCGCGGGGCTCCACCTTGCTGAAGTTGTCGAGCATGCTCAGAAACACCAGTTCGCGACCGAGAGTAGGATAGTTTCCGCTTGTGTCGTACATTTTGGAAGCGTCTTTCCAGAATCCTTTCTCGCGTGCCACATAAGCCGCAAACTCCTGCATCATCACGTCGCCGGTCATCACACCAATCACATACATCACATTTGGCTGCTGCACAAGGCGGTTGCCATGTGAGTCGGCGAAATTAAGACAGTAGCCGTCGGCAATGTATGTGGAATAGCAGTAGGAAGCCATTCGAAGGAGTTTGGGGCTACCCTCTACCCTCTTCCCTCTACCCTCTACCCTCTTCCCTCTACCCTCTATTAAATACATACAGTCGTAGAGGGAGGCGGCAGCACGGTCCCAATATGTAGGGCCCTCGTCACATCCGCCGTCGTCGGGATAGGCATCCACGAAACATTTCATGGCAGCCTCTATCTGGGCATAGGCCTTTGCGGCTCTCACAGAGTCGTGCTCACATTCCCTCACGCTTACAGCCCAGTTGGAGCAAATCCAGGGATTCCAGTTCATGCCGGCACGTTTCCACCAGTAGTCGTGTTCCAAGGCAGGAACGAGGATGCGACGCTCCATCTCACTGTCTATTCTCTTCACCAATAGCGGCGAGAAATCCTCAAGCTGCTTGGCGAGCGCTCTCTTTGTCCACGCCACGAGACCCGCAGTCTCGGCATTAAACAGGTCAACGTTCTGGTCTTCGGGACGCATTATCTTCGTACCGTAATGGGCAGGCAGTCCCCACCAGGTCTCCTCCAGCGTGCTCATAAGTCCGTCGATGATATCGCCCATGAAGCGTCCCTTTCCTTCAGCCACCTCCGCCATTACGAGGGCGGCAAGCTGCCGGCGCTTGGCAAACGTGGCAGCCTCAAAACGGGTGCGGTTGCCGTTGGTCTTGAACTCCGAAAACAAACTCGCACTGGGCGAAAGCCATGGCTTGCCCGCATACTGCTCGCCGTAGCGCACATAACTGTCGCGCACGCCGGGAAAAAGGCCGAGATTTCTCCTCACGGCATCCATCATGTCGTCTGCCTTCACATCCAGGGCAGACAGTGCAAATAGTGTAAAAATAATGAATAGTTTGCGCATAATTCTATATAGTAAATATAATAAGGTGGTAAATATTGAAATATGATGATGCAAAAATACTGCTTTTTCCTGATATTATACCTATATTGATTCGTTAAATAATCATAAACGAAGTACAATTCCTTTGGAAATACCTTCAACATTCCCGACTAATTTACTATATTTGCAGCGAAAATGAACATTATTCCTAATATATCAACCATAACTGAAACAATATATTTTTAAGATTAAAGAGAACAATATGAGAAATAAGGAGAACAAATCATACCAACTCCTGAAAGCAATGGCATCTACTATGACAAGAACTATGAAGAAAATACTTGAGACAGAAAACGTGGACGCCGTTGTAAACGAACTACTTGGCGACGTACTGAAAATGTACGGGGCAAGCAGGGTATTTGTCATATACAAACAAAAAGGCAAACTCAACATCATCGACACCGTGGCCGACGGTATAACACCAATACCGAAAAACAACGACGAAGCGTTCGAATGGCATTCCCTCTGGAAAAACGCCATCGAAAACGACAGCTACGTGATGATCGACGACGTGGAGAAGCTCGACGACAAATACGCCCGATCGCGACAGGCACTGCTCAACCTCGGAGTGAAGTCACACGCCTCGGTGCCGCTGAAACTGGAGAAACAAGATATAGAAGGAGTGCTCAGCATCGACATCAACGACCGCACATACCACTGGGAAGCCGACGACCTCGAATGGCTTTTCACTACCGCCAACACCGTGCTCACGTGGCGGCATCTCAAGCAGTCGCAGGAAAAGCTGAAGGCAGAACGCGCCAACTCCCAAGACATACTGGAGAAAGTGCCCATCGGCCTCATTTCCTTCGACATGGATGGAAACGCCACACGCATCAACTCCAAGGCACTTGAACTGTTCGGATTCAAGGACTTCAGCGTGCTGTCAAACTTCAACATCTTCACGTCACCACTGCTGTGCGACCAGACGAAAGAGGAAATAAGACGCCGGCCATACTACGACTCCTTCTTCTTCTTCCACCAAGGCTTCTCGCCAGAGTCACAGTCAAACGTGCCGCCAGGAAGCCGCACCATTCGCATCGACACACGATACAGCAAGATATACGACAACGACGGAAACCACCGCGGTTATCTCGGGGCTTACATCGACCGCTCGGCAGAAACTTCGAGCGACGAGAAGGTGCGCGACCTCGACGAGATAATATCCATGACTGCCGAAGTGGCCCAGATAGGATATGCAAGAATAAACATCATGACCGACGTGGGATATGCCACAAGACAATGGTATGTCAACAACGGAATGGCAGTAAACGACCAGTACCGCGGACTGGAGTTTTTTACCAGCAGCCTTCATCCCGACGACCGACACCACATCACCGATTTCCGCGAGGCGGCCAAGCGCGGCGAAAACCCCAAACTGCAGGCTCTCGTGAGAGTGAACGAGAAAGACGGACACTGGGACTTCCAAAAGGTGTTCTCGGTGGTGACAAAGTACGACCCGGAACACACCGTGGTGGACGTGAGCGCGGTACCACAGAACGTGACCGAACAGATAGCCATGGAGCAAAACCTCATAGAGGCAAAGGAACGCGCAGAGTCGGCCGACAAGATGAAGACGGCATTCCTCGCGTCGATGAGCCACGAGATACGCACTCCGCTAAACTCCATCATTGGTTTCTCACGACTTCTTTGCCAAGACAGCGTGAGCAAGAAGGATAAGGAGGAAATGGCTGCCATAGTGGAGAAAAACAACGAAATGCTGCTACAACTCGTCTCCGACCTGCTCGACCTCGCGCAACTGGAGTCGGGAAGCATGGTGTTCACACAGGACAAAGTGGACGTGAACAAGCTATGCAACGACGTGGCCATGTCTACAATGCTGAAAGTGAAACAGGGAGTGAAGGTAATCACCCAGTGCGGAAGGCCTCAACTTACGATAAAGAGCGACCTCGGACGTCTGACCCAGGTGTTGGTGAACTTCGCAAGCAATGCCGCCAAGTTCACATCCGAAGGTCATGTGAAAATAGGATACTCCATAGTGAACGACGACACCATACGTTTCTATGTGGAGGACACCGGCATCGGCATTCCTCCCGAAATGCACTCCCGCATATTCGACCGCTTCACCAAGGTCAACTCCTTCTCACAGGGAGCAGGCATCGGCCTTGAGATAAGCCGTGCCATCGCCCACCACCTCGGTGGCGAAATCGGTGTGGACAGCGAGCAAGGCAAAGGCTCCACCTTCTGGTTTGAACTCAAAGCCGTGAGCTCTGTTGGCTAACCTTTGTGTAACAAAAGTCGGGAAAAAGCTTGCATATATGAAGAAAAATGTGTAACTATTCCAAAACACCAAACAATCAATGAATTATCACCATTTAAAATATTAAAATATAGTTAAAATCACATCAAACATATACACCTTATTAATTTTTAGTTTATCTTTGCAGAATAAATTATAATCCAATCATTATGAGAAAATCTATAATTACGAATGCCAGTCTTATTTTCACGGCATCAGCAATATTATCATTCACCGGATGTTCCAACAACGTGGAATTCATTGACTTCAACCAGAAGGCAACGGAATACGTGAAATGCTTCGGTGACAGCATCAGCGAAAACATCGACCCCGAACAAACGTGGAACACAAGCACGTCTACCACCATCAACGTAAACTCTGAAAAGGCAGGAACATTCAAGGTGTTCGCCAAAAGCGGATTCGGCAAGAAGGCTGCGGCTCTGCTTACCGAGAAAGTCACGGCAGGAATCACACACACCTTCACCATCGCACGCCCGCAAGACAGCAACACGCTCTATGCAGCACTGACAGACGAAGACGGATTCTTTACCCAGTTTAGCTTCAACGCCGACGAAAACGTTACTCTGAATTTCAAGGACGACGACACGGCAAACATGGCGAAAGGATACAAGGAAAGCGTGTTCGGCAACTTCGTCATGCCGGAATTGAAGTTTACGAACACCTCCATCAACTTTGCCGACGAAATAGACGGATACAAGTCGGCGCTGCCCGCAAACTGCGAGGAAATAAAAGACTATGAGAAAAACAAGGGCGGAAACTACTATGTGGCAACCACCACAACTGCCATTAACGCATGGAGCGGAAACTGCGACATCTACTTCCCGAGCGGCACATACAACATCACGTCCTTATACATGGGATGGAACAACGACACACACTACGTCTATCTCCTTCCCGGAGCCAACGTTACCATGCCTCTTACAGCAAGCGGCAACAACCAAATCTTCGTGGCTGAAGGGGCAACGCTAAACGTCAGCGGCGACATGTCCACAAGCTGGTCGATATACAACCGGGGAACGGTTAACTTTACAAACAACGCTTACCTGAGCTTTAACAACAACAAGAAAGCCGTAATCTTCAACCGCGGGACAATGAACGTACAAGGCAAACTCGAAACCGCAAGCAACGACAACGTGCAGTTCATCAACCGCGGCACCACCATCATTTCCGGCGATGCCGTAGTGGCAAGCAACTGGTTCTCGTCGGGCACACTCACCGTGAAGGGCAACGGAAACGTTTGGAGCGACAAGGCAAACCTCATACTCGAAGGCCCTACAACATTTGAGAAAAAACTCACCGTCAACGGCAACGTGGTAAGCAGGACACAGATTGACGTGACCGGCGACCTCTGCATCTCTGGCAACAACGGACGATTCACCAACGAGGCCACTGCCAACGCAGGAAGCGTGAGCGAATGTTCTTACCTCTGCAACCTAGGAGGAGTTATGAAAGTGAAAGGCACGACAAAGCTTGACAAAAACCACACCGAATGGATAAACAACGCCACATATCATACCGGCAGCTGGTCGCTCACCAACGGAGGCAAGACAGTGGTAAACCGATGCAAGTTAGTGGTTGACACCCTGCTCACCCACGACACATCGACACAAAACGGCGGACTGCGCATTGAAGGCGGTGCAAGCGTCATAACCAAAGACGCTTATAGCGGCAACGGAGCCATCGAACTCGGAAAAAAGAGTCTCTTCAAGGTTACAGGCACTCTCACCATGCACAACTGCAACCCCACCTACGGATTCAAGGCCAAGGGAAATGGCAACGGATGGGGTGTGGCTGCAGTGCTGCAGGCTAATAGGATTGTGTCGAAGGTGGACAAGCAATACAATGCCGCCTGCTATTCCGGAAACATGATTGTCGCCACCAACGACCACTTCGTGAACGACCAAGAACAGAACTACTACAGCCTGATGTACGGCGCGAAGATGGTGGACACCGACCATAACAAGGTGACAAAGATAGAAACCACTACCTGCAATCCAGGCTACCCTCTCTACGACGACAACGGATTTGAACATCCTTCTGACGAGGATCAGGAAATGTGGTACTACTATGCCTTTGAGGACCTCGGCGGTATAGGCGACTTCGACTTCAACGACATCGTCATAAGGGCTTCGGCCGTAAAATACGGATATATCACAATAGAGCTTTGCGCTGCCGGAGGCACATACTCCACAAGCATCAACCTTGGCGAGCAGGAGATATGCCACGAGGTGCACGAGGCTTTCGGAGTGGGCACAAGCACCATGGTGAACACCCTTTCACGCAACGAGAAGCCATTCGTGACACTTGGTTCATGGGCAGGATATACCGACCCCGCCAACCTGCCGATATCCATTACCCTGGAAAACGGATACGTGTCGAAAACCATCTCGGCACAGAACGAGAAAGGAAAGGCTCCGCTAAGCATCGTGGTTCACGGCTCGCCCGACAACGGCACATGGGACTGGCCCGACGAATGGCAACGCATCGACAAGACCTTCGAAGGGTTCAACTACTGGGTTCAGGACAGGAATCACTTCGTGAACTGGTGGGAAAAGCAGGCGCGCCACATGTAAGGCAAGCGGGAAGAGGTCAGAACACCGACTCCTCGGTCATGGTGGTGAGAAGTTCAAGCATCTTCATGCCCAC